>DETV01000013.1 GCA_002361775.1 Eubacterium sp. UBA3279 | reverse complement strand
AAAAAACATATTATTGCTAATAATCCTATTGTATGATAGGATATTATTAATAAAGTCTCTTAACTATTATGTAAGGAGGTGAACTCATGAAATTAGTGAACCAACAGCTTATTAAAGACACAAATATGAAACACTTATATTCTTCTATTTATTTAAATCCAGGAATATCTCGTGCCAATCTGGCAAAGCAAACCAAACTGAGCAAAACAACCGTGTCCACCCTGGTAGATGAATTAATTGAACGGGAATTCATTTTTGACAGCGGTTGCAAAAATTCCGATTCCATTGGTCGAAAACCTAATTGTCTTCACATTCGTCAAAATAGCTATTTTGTTGTAGTCCTTCATTGGGAGGAGAATATGATTTATACTCATTTGATTGATATTGCAGGTACAGTAATTTTACGCGAATCCTATCAATTAAAAGAAAATGAAACATATATTTCTGCTTCAAAAGTATGTCTTTATCAATCGATGTTAAAGAAAAGCAATCCCCATCGTATACTTGGCATTTGTGTTGTCGTATCTGCTATGATTGATGCTGCTCACAGTGAAGTTTATTCTACCACTTTAAGCCTTCCTTCTATGGGAAGTGAAAATATCATAGATGCTCTACGGTATGCTTTTCCAGAATATCCTGTGGCATTTTTAGAAGACACTGCTTGTTACGCTTACGCTGAAAAAGTATATACAAATATAACAGAAAAAAATTTCGCTTTTATTAATTTCAGCAGAGGTATAGGCGCAACTTTATTTATAGAAGGTAATATGGTTGGCAAAGCCAGTGGTGCTTTTACACAATTTGGTCATTACTCTATCGATCCCAATGGTCCACTCTGTGTCTGTGGAAACAATGGATGCCTGGAAGCTTTGATTTCTGAATCCCAGTTAAAAAAACGTATTCCCGAATTTGGCAATATTCCTTCCCTTACCCATCAGGATTTTGTAACCTTCCAGGATTTGGGAAAAGCAGCTACTTTCAGAGATCCTACTGCTTTGAAAATACTTCAACAAATCGCCTGGGAATTGGCTCTTGCTTTAGGTAATTTGATCTGTGTTGTAAATCCTTCTCTGATCATTTTAGGTGGTAAAATACCTGCTTTGGGTGATTATTTTCTTGATGAAGTACGCAAAGATTTAACAAAAACTGGTTTTCGTAAAATGGTGGATTCTGTCACTGTCCAATATTCCACACTTCAAACAGACTCTTTTTTAAATGGCGCAATGAAATATTTCTTTGATATTCATTACTGTTTTACAAAAGAAAATCCAGCGGCTTTTTTTATTGGATAATACTAATTGCTTCTCGCCACTCTTTATGATATGGTAAATAAAAAGTACAATGACTCAAAAAGGAAGCAGGTTTTTATGAAACTAGTAAACCAACAATTGATCAAAAACAATAATCTTAAAACACTATATCATTATATCCACCAGGATCCAGGTATCTCCCGGGCACAATTAGCTAAAATTTCCGGTCTAAGCAAAACTACCGTTTCTTCTCTGGTCGATGAAATGATTGAACGAAAATTCATTCAGGATACTGGAACATCAGAAGAATTTTCTGCAGTAGGCAGAAAACCTAATGGTTTACAATTACTCCATGGACAACATTATATTGTTGTCATTGCCTGGACAAAAAAAGAAATTCATGCCAAATTGGTAGATATATGTGGTATGATCGTTCGAGATGCGGGATGTGCTGTAAAAGAACCTGACACCTATGTGGAACTCTCGCAAAAGCTGTTTCAGGAACTGCTCTCATCTGATTTTCCTGAAACAAAAATTCTCGGCATTTGTGTTGTTGTTCCAGCTATGATAGATGCCACACGACAGGAAATTTTTGCCACAACTTTATATTTATCTCCTGATAAACAACAACCTTTTCTTGAGAATCTTAAAATTGCCTTTTCTGACTACCCGCTGGCAATTCTTAACGATACTGCCTGCGCTGCCTATGCAGAAAAAGTGTATACAAAAATACCTTATCCAGATTTCGCATATATTAATTTCCAACACGGAATCGGTGCAGCGCTTTTTATTCAAGATCGTCTACTCGGTCAGGCCACCGCTTCCTACACACAGTTTGGACATTATTCTATTGACCCGGAAGGGAAACAATGTTCCTGTGGAAATAAAGGTTGTCTTGAATTGATGATAGGAGAGAATGCCATAAGAGAACGCTTACTCGCTGCAGGTTGCTGTTCTCCAATTCTTCAGAATGAAAAAATAACCTATGGTGACCTTTCTTCCTGTGCTCTTTATGGAGATCCTGCAGCACAAAAAGTACTCAAAGAAATGGCCAAAGACTTTTCTCTTGCCTTGAGTAATCTGGTATGTATTGTCCACCCTAAACTAATTATTTTAGGTGGAAAAGGTAAAGAATTAGGACCTTTATTTTTAGATACTGTCACCGAAGTATTAAAACACACCGGTTTTCGGCAAATGTTGGATTCTTTACAAATTCGATACAGTTTTTTAGATTCTACCGCCTATTTTATAGGCGCTATGAAATATTTTTTTGATATTCATTATGATTTTACGCAGGAAACCAATCATTTTTTCATTGGTTAAGAACTGCAGAATGGAGGACTTATGAAAAAACTAAAAGCTGCCATTGTAGGCTGTGGAAGAATATCCGTATGTTATGAAGATGCTTTTCACCGCTTATCAGATCAGGTAGAACTGGTTTATACCGTAGATAAAGATATTCAAAAAGCAAAAGAAATGGCTGACCGTTTCCATTGCTCCTATACAGATAATTTTGATGAAATTTTGGATAAGCATATTGATGTAGTACATCTTTGTCTTCCCCACTATCTTCACCCCCTTATGGCCATCAAAGCCATGAAAGCAGGAATCCATGTTTTAACCGAAAAACCTATCGCCATCTCTCTTCAGGATGCCGATGAAATGATACGTGTCCAAAAAGAAACCGGTGTAAAACTCGGTGTGATATTCCAGACACGCTATACAAAAAGTGTTGAAAAATTAAAAGAAATGATTTCTCGAGGAGATTTTGGTCGTATTCATACCGCCCGTTCCTATCTTACATGGAATCGTCCTCTGGACTACTATGACGGAAGTGATTGGAAAGGTACCTGGGATAAAGAAGGTGGCGGTGTACTAATTGATCAGGCAATTCATTCTATTGACCGAGTTCGATATATGTTAAATAGCGATGTGGAATGGATTGACGGAAGCATTCACAACTATTCTCACAAATTTGTAAAAGTTGAAGATACTGCCAATGCTGCTATTATGTTTAAAAACGGATGCCTGTACAACCTTTATGCCACAAATATTTATGGCGCAGATTCTCCAATTACCATTGAACTTATGGGCGAAAAGGGACGTTGCGGTTTAATTCAAGATATGGGATATTACGAACTGGATGGTACTTACGCTGAAATCCGCAACACTTACGAAACAACCAATGTCGGACCAGATTACTGGGGAAGCAGCCACCATATCCAACTCCGAGATTTTTACAACTCAATTTTAAATAATCAGTCCGTAATGGTAGATGGACTGGAAGGAAGAAAGACCTTAGAGATGATTAAGGGAATTTATCTTTCGTCTATGAAAAAAGAACGAATTACCCTTCCTTTTGAAGATGTATGTTATTCCGATATAGACACTCCTGTAAAATAATTCTACTTAAATTCTGGCAAAGCTGATTTGCTTATCAGCTTTGCCAGTCATCATCCATCTTATCAAAAATAACATATCACCAGATAACTATTTTTACAAACTCTCCAGCGCCTGATTCAATTCTTCTGTTCCTTCCAGCACAAATCTTCCATCCCGGATCAATTCAACTTCACTTCCATCTTTTCTGATCACGCAAATACTTCCCAGTTCTTCATAGGGAATCGTAATATCCGTATGACATCCAAAATATGCTTTCCCCGGATCTTCTTTTCTCAAGAGAGAAATTTCATTGTCTCTGGCGATTATCTCTTTTCCGTCAGGATTATATACTTTTGTATCTTCCGCCCAACTGTAACAGGTATCACCTACAGCAAAATGCGGTCCCATTTTTTCCGCAATCAGAATCGGCAATTTATCATGAATCCCATACTGCTTCGCCATTCTATATGCGGTAGTATTTGTTCCAATGGCAAATTCTCCCAAAGGAAGCGTTTTATGATGATGCAATATATTTTCTCTGATATATTCCAGATTCTTTTCTTCTTCTTCAAAATTTGTACAAGTATACCGGGCAATTTTCCCATCCTCAAACTCCAGTTCCAGATTCTGATACTGCAGTTCTTCCAAATATACTTTTTTCACATGAAGAAGTCCCTGTGTTTTTTCCAACACAGGAGAAGTAAATACTTCACCCACGGGGATATTTACATCCGCCACACAGTTTTCAAAATTAGTCTCTTTTTCCGGATTTGAAAGTGTATGAAGACTGATCCAAAGATCGGTTCTATTTCCATCCTTCCCCGTTACATGAACCTTTTCTCCCTGATCCAGAGCATCAATAAGCTTTTGCTGGATTTTCTGATACAGGTTATAATCTAAGGTGTTGATTTTCACTGTTTCCCTGAAAATTTCCGAGAATTTTTCTCCTATTGCCGGAACCGGATAAGCAATAATAGTGAAACTGGTTTCTTCCCCTTTTACATATCTGTTTACAATCTGACCTGCCTCATTATTCATATGAACCTGCAGCTTTTGCTGCTTTTCACTAAGCTGAGCTGCTCTCTCGCAGGGAACAGGAACAAACGGCTCAGTTCCGAAAATCTCCACCACTGCCGGTCCCCCCTGGCCTGCTGCCAGCAATTTATATTTTTCATAGGCTCCCTGCATTGCCCGAAGTTTTCTGCTGACAAAATCACTGTCTAAGAAAAAAGCGCTGTCATTTCTGTGATCGTAATCGTACTGGGGATTGGGAATCGCTCCATAATATCCTATTCTTGATTGCTGCCGTTTATTTACCACATGGGTAGCCGCCCGGTAGATTACCGGCTCCAGACCCATTTCTCTAAACTGCTCTACCGCTGCCCGGATCATCCGTTCAAACCCCATGCAATATCGAATATTCACTGTTTTCTTTTTTGTAATATCTTTTCCTGTGGTAATAAACCCAATCCGATATCCTTCTGTAAAAGTCCGGGCCATAGACTGAATTTCTTCTTCTGACAAAGTATTCAAAAAGGCAGCCGTATCCTCTTCTTCTTTTGTCACGTACTCACCGAATTCATATAAATATCTGAGATCACTCAAATCCGCTTCCATGATTTTCTTTACGGCAAAATTCAATTCCGGATCCATACCGGAACGAATCCGATACTCTACAAATTCCTGGCAATAATCATTTACATACCAATACAGGATTTCTCTGACTGATTCCGGGGAGGGAATCTCTTCCCCTTCAAATTCGCTGTACACCTGAAGAAATAATTCCAGCCCTACAAGGAAATCCCAAATTCTTCCTTCATAAGCATATACGATCAATCCTCTCAGTTCACTGTACAGAAAACTTAAAAGCTTCCCCTGTTCCTCTCCCAATACGCTGCAGGCATAATCAGGATTTCCATAGGAATGTCCGTAATTTTCCGGTAAAATATCACGATATAATTCATAATTTTCTCTTCGAAGTTCTTCCAGCGATAAATGCGTTTTTTCACCCTCTGCTATTTTCTCACGAAGCTGAATCATCTGTACCAGAAATTCTGCCGTCCGTTCAAAATACTCCTGAAATACTCCCGGAACATTTTTTTCTTCTTTTATTCCTCTGATCCGCTCTGCGGCCAGTTCATATCTTTCCATTATTAAATCGTCCAACCGTCTGTCCCTCAACAATCTTCTATAATATTGCCCTCGCGGACATTTTTTTCAATCAGTTCTTCCATACATTCCCAGATATCTCTGCTTCCCTGCGGTGTATTTTCATTTCGTTTTAATATCTGAGATTTTTTCACCTGATGGCATTTCCAATCTCTTCCATCATTATCGTCATTCAAAGTAAGAGGCTGAAAATTATCCAGCACATGGGCAAATTTTGCTTCCGGAGTTTCACCCTTTTCAAATTCTTCCCACAACTGACGGATTTCTTTTCCCTGATCCTGGGGCAGTATTCCGAAAATTCTGTCTGCCGCTTTCTCTTCTCTCTCCCGTTTTGTAGCATTTCCTGCCGCATCATAAGCATATGTATCGCCTGCATCGATTTCCACCAGATCATGGATCAGCACCATCTTCATCACATGTAATACATCTACTTCCTCATTTGCATATTCGCTGAGCAAAAATGCCATCAGCGCCAGATGCCAGGAATGCTCCGCATCATTTTCCTGTCTTTCGTACCCACGGATATGAGTCTGACGATAAATTGTCTTCATTTTATCTATTTCCAGAATAAATTTCTTCTGTTTTTTTAACCGTTCTTTCATATTTTCACACCCCTATCAGAAACAACGCCAGCCATCCCACAAAGAAAACACCATTTCCCATGGATCCCAACACACTGAGACGATAGTTTTTCTCTTTTTCCTGAAAACTTTTTATTCCAATAAAGAATCCACATATGGAAAATAAAATTGCCATGAATCCCAGGACTCCTATCCAGGTTCCCGCATTTCCTTTCCAGGCAAAAGAAAGTATAGCTGCCACCACAAACAGTAACAAAGAAATTCCCGCAAAAATCACAGAGGCAAATCCTCCCTCTGTTTCATCTTTTTTTGTAAATGCATACTTATATTTTCTTCTCATATATCCATCTCCTTAACTGATTGCAGATCACAAATATTCCATAACCAAGAAACACTCCCAGAGTATTCAAGATCAGGTCATCCACATCAAAGCATCCCACTTTCCACACCAATTGAGTACACTCCACAAACAGGCTTAAAGAAAATCCCAGCAATCCTGTCAGCAGCCCATTGCGAAACCGATATCCCAATATAGGAAGAAAAAAACCAAAGGGAAGGAAACCTATAATGTTCCCTCCCAGATTTAAAAAGGCTGCAAGATAACCTACCTTTTCCCTGTATATCCAAAATCTCCTGATTTCCTGAAAAGGAATCAGATTATACTGATACTCCCGGAACGCATATGCTTTTCTTCCATAATCTTCCGAAAGAAACAAAAGATATATAAGCAGCAAAATATACACCATAAAGAAAATCCAACTGATCAGGCGGATTCTTTTTTTTGTTTCAGCTTTCACAATATGTCCTCATACATCTTATAAAGTGATCTGGTATTTCTGTTTCAGCAGTCTGGCTCCGTTAACGATCATTAAAGTACCGGAAACAACTCCTGTTACCAGTACAATAATTCCCAGCGCAAGACTTCCTGCTCCCCCATGAGAAATTACCCGGTAAAGTTTTTCGTTATTCATATGAACAGCTCCTTTTTTCCTTATTTTGCACCGTACTGCTGATAATATGCATCAATAGCCTGTTTCAGAGTATCATCAATCACAACCTGCCCATTACATTCTTTGTTATACAACTCTTCTACCACTTCTTCCATGGTAACGATGGCGCTGGTCTCAAATCCATACAGATCTTTTACTTCCTCCAACGCACATTTTTCTCCGCCTTTTCCTACTTCCATCCGGTCCAGAGATACCATAAGTCCCACGATTTCCACATCTGCAGCGCCTCGAACCTTCGGAACTGTCTCTTCCATGGATTTTCCTGATGTGGTCACATCTTCAATCATGATCACCCGGTCTCCGTCTTTTAATTTGCTTCCCAGAAAACTTCCTTTATCTGCGCCATGATCTTTTTCTTCTTTTCTGTCTGAACAATAGCGTATTTCTTTTCCATATAATTCGCTGTAGGCAATTGCAGTAACCACACTCAGAGGAATTCCTTTGTATGCCGGTCCAAACAATACGTCAAAATCATCTCCATATTTGGCGTGAATTGCTTTTGCATAGTATTCACCCAGTCTTTTTAACTGAGAACCTGTCACATACGCTCCCGCATTCATGAAAAATGGAGATTTTCTTCCGCTTTTCAAAGTAAATTCTCCAAATTTTAATACCTGACTCTCCACCATAAATCTGATAAATTCCTGTTTATACTGTTCCATATTTTTAACCTCCATATCTACAGGCTTTCTCGCCCTTACTCTCTGCTTTCTTCTTCTGTATTACTACATACACATTTCTTAAATCTTTTCAATTTTATCATATATTCAAGGTTATTTCAATCAAAGAACTTTTCTAAATTCTTTCCTCTTTCCCCTGTCATCTTTCTTCCATTTCTTTCTCCAGCCACTCTTCCAGCAAATTCAGATTCACATCGGAATGTTCAATTTCTCTTGCCAGACGGTAAGAAATCTGAATATAGTCTTCTTTCGTGATGTTTTTCCCCTGTAATGCCCATCTTGCCATTACAAGTTCCTCAATCCACTCCGTACAAAATACTGCCAGCGCCATTTTACTGTATATCTGGTCATCATACACTGCGCCGCAAAAATATGTGTATACAAAAAACATCATAAGCTGTTCTGCCAGTACAGACCAAGCTTCTTTCTGTTTACTCTGATATCCCACCTCTTTATCAAATTCTTCCTTCAGGACAAGGTAGTCTTTTTCTCCCTTCTCATACAAAATCTTCCAGGCGCTTTCCAACAGTTGACTCCACTCATCCCGAAGCCTTTCCAGTCGAAGCAAAAGAGAAAATTCCTTACATCTTGAAAAATACGTTTTCCCCGCCATATTTTCCTCTGATAAAGATTCTGCTTCCCCCTGTTGTTTCCTATAAGCTTCTATCACCTCATCCACATCGAACAGTCGCTGCTCATCCACACAGCTCTGCATTTTTTTTGCCATTTCAAGAACAAGAGCCATTCTTTTTCTCATATCCATCTGACGGTTCTGAAGAATATTAAAAATAACTTCTCTTCCATCCTCCAACTGGGTAAACATCAGATAATCAAAGTCTTCAAATTCTTCTTCCAGTTCATCCGGCTCATCATTTTCATATACTGAAAATCTTGTGGGCTCCTGGCATTCCAGAATAATTTTTGCCGCTGCCGGGCAGGACAAGGACAGGGAATATTCTCTCAAATCTGCAAATTCTTCCACATGTCTCGGATACATGGTACAGGTTTTGCATAAAGCTTCCTCCCCCAGTTGGGTGTACAGATCGCAAAGATTCCGTTCATTCAAAAAACAGCATCGACGGTTATTTTGCCGAAATGTTCCTTCGTTCCAATCTATAGAAGCCTTCAGTCTTTCTCCAAATTCGCCTTTTACATCACCATATTTTTCCAGTGCTTCTTCATCAATCACGATCTGCCAGCCTGCACAGCAGGTATCCGGACAATTTTCTGCCACACAGTTAAATTCATCATAGTAATGAGGTTTGATATAACGCATCCTCTTCTCCTTCCCGCTGCTTTTTGTGTTCAGCAGGATACCGGACAGGTATCCTTTTTCTGCAAAAAAGGCCGCCTCTTATCAGCAGCCTCTTTTGCTCATTTTTCTGTTCTGTAGTCCGTTTATCTCACAGCGCCTATTAATTCGTGGATATCTTCTACGTGATATTTTCTCATATAATCTTCAATTCCCTTTATCACTTCTCTCGTTGCATATGGATTGAAGAAATTAGCTGTTCCCACAGACACTGCAGTAGCTCCTGCCAGAATGAATTCCAGAGCGTCTTCTGCATTCTGAATTCCTCCCATTCCTATGATAGGAATTTTTACTGCCTGGGCAACCTGGTAAACCATCCGTACCGCCACAGGTTTTACAGCAGGGCCGGACATTCCTCCCGTTTTGTTTGCCACTGCAAATGTTCTTCTGTTCACATCGATTTTCATTCCTGTCAATGTATTGATCAGAGATACTGCATCGGCGCCTCCTGCTTCCGCCGCTCTCGCGATTTCTGCAATATCTGTTACATTCGGCGTCAATTTCATAATAACCGGCTGTCTGGCAATCTTCTTGATCTGCCGGGTCAGCTCTTCCACATGATGAGGATCCTGACCAAATGCCAGGAAATTAGCATTTACGTTAGGACAGGAAATATTGATTTCCATCATGTCAATGGGCTCTTCTGCCAGTCTTTCCACCACTGCCAGATATTCCTCCGGCGCATGACCGCAGACATTCACAATGATTTTTGTATCATATTTTTTCAGGAAAGGAATATCTCTTTTGCAAAACACATCAACTCCCGGATTCTGAAGGCCGATGGCATTGATCATACCTCCATATGTTTCCGCAATACGGGGTGTGGGATTTCCTGGCCATGGTACATTTGCCACTCCTTTTGTCACCACTGCTCCCAATTCATTCAGATCTACAAATTCACTGTATTCTTCTCCACTTCCAAAAGTTCCGGAAGCTGTCATCACCGGATTTTTCAATTCCACACCGGCCAGATTTACCTTTGTATTCATTACAGTTCCACCTCCGAAGCCAGAAATACGGGACCATCCTTACAGATCCGTTTATTGTGTACATGAGAATGACTGTCTACATCTTTTGATTTACATACGCAGGCAAGACAAGCTCCGATTCCGCAAGCCATCTTCTCTTCCATGGAAATCCAGCAGGGGATATTTTTCTCCTGGGCATATGCTTTAATTGCCCGCAGCATCGGAGTAGGTCCACAGGCAAAGATCACATCTGCTTCCAGATTATTTTCCCGGATCGCATCCATAACATTTCCCTTTGTTCCGGCGCTTCCGTCTTCTGTAGCCACATAAAGTCTGCCTGTTTTTTCCAGTTCTTCTGTCAAAAACAGTTCATCCCGATATCCTGCGATCACGGTTACATCCTGCTGTATCTGTTTTCCAGTCTCCACCATGGGGGGAATCCCGATTCCACCACCCATGAGAAATACTCTCTTGCCTTTCGCCTCTTCCAGAGGAAATCCATTTCCCAGCGGTCCCAGAACTTCTATTTTATCTCCTGCTTTCATCTGAGAAAAAATCTTTGTACCGGTAGCGCTTCCTGTTACACGGTATACGATCCTCAGTCTTCCCTGTGCATTGTCAATTTCACACAGACTGATAGGGCGGGGCAACAATTTACTTCCTTCACCTGTATACAGGGAAATAAACTGTCCTGCTTTGGCTTCTTTTCCGATTTCTTCTGTCTGAAGCCACATACTATAGATATCTTTTCCGATCTCTTCCTGAGAGATTACGGTACACCATTCCTTTTTTTTCATTGTTTGTTTCTGTCTCCTGTCCTGTTATTCCCTTTATTTCGCTGCTGTGAGGGCGCCGTCGATATCTGCCACCATATCCAGCACTGCCTGACGGGATGCATCTGCAAAATTCTCTGCTCCAAATCCGGAATATGCTTCCTGTTTATATGCGGCAATAATACCACGGGAAGAATTAATGATGGCTCCCAGTCCGTCTTCATTGAAGAAATGAACCAGATCCTTACCTCTTCCTCCCTGTGCGCCGTATCCCGGTACAAGAATAAATGTTTTTGGCATTACTTTTCTTAAAACTTTACCCTGTTCCGGATAAGTTGCGCCTACAACAGCTCCAATGTAACTGTAGGAATCTCCCATATGCTCTTTTCCCCATTCAGACACACGTTCACCAACCCATTCATAGAGAGGACGGCCATCGATCATTCTATCCTGGAATTCCCCACTGGAAGGATTGGATGTTTTTACCAGAATGAACAACCCTTTATTTTCTTCTTTACATACTTTGATAAACGGCTTAATTCCATCAGAACCAAGATAGGGATTTACTGTGGCAAAATCTTCATCAAATCCGCTGAAGCTATTATTTCCCACCTGAACTTTTCCCAGATGACCTACCGCATATGCCTCAGAAGTAGAACCGATATCTCCTCTCTTCACATCGCCGATTACTACCAGATCTTTTTCATGACAATAATCCACTGTTTTCTTAAACGCTTTCATTCCTTCCAGACCAAACTGTTCATACATGGCAACCTGTGGTTTCACTGCCGGGATCAAATCGTACGTAGCATCCACAATGGCCTTGTTGAACTGCCAGATTGCCTCTGCTGCTCCTTCCAGTGTTTCACCGTACTCTGCAAACGCTTTTTTCTGAATATACTCCGGAACGTAATTTAACATAGGATCCAGTCCTACTACGATGGGCGCATGTGTTTTTTTAATTTTTTCAATCAGTTTATTAATCATACTATCTTCCTCTCAATCATCTAAAATTTTCTATTCTTCGTATACTACAGTACCGCTGCAGATTGTCATTTTAACCTTTCCTTTTACTTTTCTGCCATGGAAAGGAGAATTCTTTCCTTTTGACACAAAAGAATTCACATCGATAACATATTCTTCCTCTGGATCGATAATCACCACATCCGCTGTTTTTCCCGGACGAAGAGAACCTTTATCTTCCAGTTTTAAAATGCGGGCCGGATTATAACTCATTTTCTCTGCCATCTGCATGGGAGTGATCCATCCTGTGTCTACCAGTTCTGTAATAGTAAGAGCCACGCTGGTTTCCAGACCCACAATACCAAATGGCGCCCGCAGCATAGACTGCCCTTTCTCTTCTCTGCTGTGAGGTGCATGATCCGTACTGATCACATCAAACACATCATCTTTCAGTCCCTGACGCAGCGCTTCCAGATCTTCTTTTCTTCTCAGAGGCGGGTTCATTTTATAATTTGTATCATTTCTTACCATATCGTCAGAAGTCAGAGTAAAGTGATGAGGGCATACCTCACCAGTCACAGGAATGCCGGCTTTTTTTGCTTTCTTCAGCATCAGAGCGCTGGCTTCTGTAGAACAATGGCAAAGGTGAAGGTGACATCCTGTATCTCTTGACAAAATAATATCTCTTGCCACAATACAATCTTCCACCGCATTGCTGATACCCGGAAGACCAAATTCTTTTGATTTTTCATCTTCGTTCATACAGCCGCCTTTTACCATATCGATATCTTCACAGTGAGCCAGTACAGGAATATCCAGATCTCTGGCTATCTCCATAGCTTCCCGGTACAACTGGGTATTCATTACTGATTTTCCATCCTCACTGATAGCGGGAATACCCATCTTGACCATTCCCTCAATATCGGACAATTCCTCTCCCTTCATGCCCTTTGTGATTGCACCCACCTGAAGAACATTAATCTTTGCAAATTCTTTTGCCTTGTGTTTTACATAAGCAATACGGGAGGGATCATCCATCACCGGCTTGGTATTTGGCATTGCCAGAACAGTGGTAACTCCTCCTTTTGCTGCTGCCTGAGCTCCGGTAATAATATCTTCTTTGTAAGTAAGACCTGGATCACGTAAATGCACATGCATATCAATTAATCCCGGCATCACAAAACAGCCCCGGGCATCAACAGTCTGATCTGCCTTTTCTTCCAGATTCTCACCCACTGCTGCAATTTTTTCATCTTCGATCAACAGATCCGCTACCTTGTCTAAACGAGTATCCGGATCAATAATTCTTCCATTTTTAATCAGGATTTTCATATCTTATCCTTTCCTGGAGAAATCCCCTGAAAAATCTCCATCATTTATTTCCTGCAGTATTAAAACTGCATTTTTCTCTCTTACTATCATACACGAAAACCGCGTTGAAATAAAGCATTTTTTCATTTCCATTCACTCTCTTCCCGGGAAGAAATCAAAAAATCTTCCTTATTATTTTCTGCAATGGAATTTTAACTTGACTTTTACATTTCTTCCCTCTATAATAAACCCAGTAGAAGAAATTGGATATATTTAATATTACCCATTTGGCGAGAGAAACAGGGACTATTATTTATTTTGTCAATCTACTCTCATACCGGATGGTTTTTTTATTTGTAAACATCTCTTCTGCACTTTGCTATTCTATTTATTCTATTTTTTATGGAGGTAACATCATGAACAAAGGTACTGTAAAATGGTTCAATGCTGAAAAGGGCTATGGTTTCATTACCGGAGAAGATGGAGCAGATGTTTTCGTACATTTCTCTGCTATCCAGGGTGAAGGATTCAAATCTCTGGACGAAGGACAGGCTGTATCTTACGACTTAACCGAAGGCGCTCGCGGAATGCAGGCTGCTAACGTTGTGAAATTATAATTTTTATTATTGTTTCAAGGTCCTGAAAATTAAAAGACTGTCACAGAGCAGATTTTTATTTGCTTTCTGTGACAGTCTTTTTTTGATGATCTGAATACTTCTTCCGTTTCTATATGCAAAAAGGTGAGTCAGATAATCCGACCCACCTTTTTATTTTCTCAAAATTAAGCTTCCTGAGAAACGATTTCTTTTTTGTTATAAGATCCACAAGCTTTGCAAACTCTGTGAGGCATCATCAGAGCACCACATTTGCTGCATTTTACCAGGTTTGGAGCGCTCATTTTCCAGTTTGCTCTTCTTTTATCTCTTCTGGCTTTAGATGTTTTATTCTTTGGACAGATGGACATTGGTTACACCTCCTTAAAGTTCTTAAATATATCACTGATAACAGCCATTCTGGGATCTAAATCTGCCGTATCGCAATCACAGGATCCCTGATTCAGATTTGCTCCACAACGGCTACAGATTCCTTTACAGTCCTCTTTGCAGAGTACTCGCATTGGCCACCTGATTAGTATTTCATTATGCAGCAACCTTTCTGTATCCAGTTGTTTTCCCTGAATAAAGTTGCTTTCATCCAGAGCCTCAATTCTCTCCTGTTCTGTCAGTTTCATATCTGCTTCTTCATCAATCTGAATGAAAAAGGTATGAAGAACCGGCTCCAGGCATCTGGAACAAGGAATCCATACGGACACCTTACCCTCTCCTGTGATTTTCAATATCTGATTTCCCGTATGGGCAATCGTTAACTCCACAGGAAATTTATCAGCATAAGAAAAATCTCCTAATTTACAGGAAAATTTATCTCCTTCCGGCAGAATCTCTGCCTTCTGCTGTATTCCTTCATGAACTAAAATCTTGGATAAATCAATCAGCATAATTTACTCCTAACCACACTCAACCAATTATACAGAAGCTATTCTTGTTTGTCAACCAGTTTTTTTTAAAACTTGAAGAAACTGTAACTATTCAGCAGTCTGCAATTCCGGGACATACAAGCAAAAATCCCATCGTCAAAGGCGACTTTTCATGGATTTTTGCCCTTAACCGTGAGACTGCCAAACAGTTACAAGCAACTTCATCATACAGGTGATTTTATTACTATTCACCCTGCACTATCTCGCAAGATATTTTATACCAGTGCCACTGTTTCACGGCAGATTGCCAGTTCTTCATTTGTAGGAATAACTGCTACCTTTACTTTGGAATCCGGAGTAGAAATTACAATTTCTTCTCCACGGGTATTATTTGCCTCTTTATCAAGAGTAACACCCAGATAGCCCAGATAGCTTACTACTTTTTCACGAACCGGAATAGCATTTTCTCCGATACCTGCTGTAAAGATAACAGCATCTACTCCATTCATAGCTGCCACATAGCCGCCTACGAATTTTGCAATACCGTAGCAAAGAACATCAATTGCGTTTGCTGCGTCTGCATTTCCGCTTTCTGCTGCTTCATTCAGATCACGGAAATCACTGGACAATCCTCCGGACAATCCCAGAAGACCAGATTTTTTATTCAATACATTCATGATACCTGCCAGATCCAGGTTTTCTTTCTTTCCAATGTATTCCATAATAGCAGGATCAATATTACCGGAACGTGTTCCCATAACAACACCTTCCAGCGGAGTAAGACCCATAGTAGTATCTACACATTTTCCATTTACAACTGCACTGATGGAAGAACCGTTACCCAGATGGCATACGATTACTTTTGAATTTTCCGGATCCAGTCCTAAAAATTCAACAGCACGTTTGGAAACAAAACTGTGACTTGTACCATGGAAACCATATCTTCTTACTTTATACTCTTTGTAATAATCCAGCGGAAGACCATACAGATATGCTTTTGGAGGCATTGTCTGATGGAAAGCTGTATCAAATACACCAACCTGAGGAACACCCGGCATCAGTTCTGCACATACCCGGATACCGATCAGGTTTGCAGGATTATGAAGCGGAGCCAGATCATTACACTCTTCTACTGCTTTGATCATCTCATCTGTGATCACTGCGGAAGATGCAAATTTTTCTCCTCCGTGTACTACACGATGACCGATTGCATTTACTTCTTTCAGGCTTCCGATTGCGCCTGTTTTTTCATTTGTCAGAGCATCCAGCACCATCTGGATAGCTTCTTTATGAGTAGGCATGGAAGCTTCTGTAATTTCTTTATCACATCCGGCTTTCTGGTAAACCAGTCTTCCGTCAATACCAATACGCTCACACAGACCTTTTGCCAGAACTTCTTCTGTATCGGAATTGATCAACTGATACTTTAAGGAAGAACTTCCACAGTTAATTACTAATACATTCATTTGTTTTCCCTCCAAATTATATTTTTACAGGGCTGCTTACTCAGCCTGACACTGAACTGCTGTAATGGCAACTACGCCTACGATATCTTCTGCAGAACATCCTCTGGACAGATCGTTTACCGGTTTTGCGATACCCTGGGTAACAGGACCGTAAGCTTCTGCTTTAGCCAGTCTCTGTACTAATTTATATCCAATATTTCCTGCATCCAGATCTGGGAATACCAAAGTGTTGGCTTTTCCTGCTACTTCGCTGCCCGGTGCTTTTGATGCGCCTACACTTGGTACGATGGCAGCATCCAACTGGAATTCTCCATCCAGTTTCAGCTCAGGATTCTGTTCTTTTGCGATTCTTGTAGCTTCTACTACTTTATCCACATCTGCATGTTTTGCGCTTCCCTTTGTAGAATGGGACAGCATAGCAACTACAGGCTCCTCTTCAACCAGAAGTTTGAAGGATTCTGCGGAAGATGCTGCGATAGCAGCCAGCTCTTCAGAGGTAGGATTCTGATTCAGTCCGGAATCTGCGAAAATAAATGTTCCGTTTGCGCCATATTCACAATCCGGAACTACCATCAGGAAGAAAGCAGATACCAGTTTTGTGCCTGGTTTTGTTTTCAGGATCTGCAGACATGGTCTCAGTGTATCTGCTGTGGAGTGGCATGCACCGGATACCATACCGTCTGCGTCACCCATCTTAACCATCATAACACCATAATACAGATACTGATTCAGAAGAATCTCTCTTGCCTGTTCCGGTGTCATGCCTTTTTTGCTTCTCAGTTCTACCAGTTTGTCCACATATGCCTGTGTTTTATCAGAAGTTGCAGGATCTACTATCACAGCTCCTGTGATATCCAGACCTTCGCTTCCTTTTCTTACAGCTTCTTCACTTCCTACCAGAACAACATCTGCAATTCCTTCTTTCAGGATCTGTGCAGTTGCTTCATAAGTTCTTCTGTCTTCTGTCTCCGGAAGTACGATTACTTTTTTGTTTGCTTTTGCTCTTGCTTTAATTACGTCAATAAATCCCATGATTCTATGACTCCTTTCGTTATTTTTCCTGACAGGCAGGATTTATAAGGGTTACCCCTGTACCGCCACTGTATCTGAGACACAACCGGCAGTTATACTCACTTATAGGAATTATACCGCTTTTGCAAGGGAGTGACAAGGTTAGTTAATTTTTTAACATTCCCGTAAAAAAGCACCGTACTCCTTGTTTTTGCGCTCTTTTCCTGATAAAATGGGAAAAATAATTTATGTATTTTTTGAGGTGCAAACATATGAAAGTCGCTGGAATCATAGCAGAATACAATCCATTTCACAAAGGACACGCCTACCATATCCAAAAAACACGGGAAATCACCGGAGCAGATTATGTTATCGCAGTCATCAGCGGAGATTTTGTACAGCGGGGAGCCCCCGCATTTCTTCCCAAACATTTTCGTACCAAAATGGCTTTATTAGGAGGCGCCGATGTGGTTTTTGAACTTCCCTCCGTCTACTCCTGTGAAAGCGCTGAATATTTTGCCCGCAGGGGAGTGGAACTTCTTGACGGATTAGGATGCGTGGATTATCTTTCTTTTGGAAGTGAAACAGGAAATGTTTCACTTTTTCAAGAGTTGGGAGTTTTCCTTAACCGGGAATCTCAGCAGTTTCAGACTGCTCTTCGCTGCCATCTGAAAAACGGACTGTCCTATCCCGCCGCAAGAGAAGCGGCGCTGCTTTCTTCTTTTCCTCATAAAACAGAGGCTTCCGTCTGGCCCGGCGAACTCTTATCCTCTCCCAATAATATTCTTGGCATCGAATACTGCAAGGCTCTGGATTCTATAAACAGTAACATTCTTCCTGTAACTGTTCTTCGCCAGGGAAGCGGCTATCATGATGAAAACCTTCATGGAAACTATCCTTCCGC
Organism: Eubacterium sp. UBA3279; assembly: GCA_002361775.1. Lineage (GTDB taxonomy): Bacteria > Bacillota > Clostridia > Lachnospirales > Lachnospiraceae > Oliverpabstia. The sequence goes on along the minus strand of DETV01000013.1, from coordinate 12,508 downwards.
TTCTGCGCTGAGAAAAGCCGCCAGTGATCAAAACCTTTCTTCTTTTGAAGAACTTCATTCCGGATTCCCTGAAAAGGTCTGGGAATTTTTAAAAACTTCTTCCTGGGAAAATCAAATACTTACAGAACAGGATTTTTCCCTGCTCTTTCGTCAGCTTCTCTACTTTGCTTCACCGGAGAAAATGACTTCCTGTCAGGATATGTCTCAGGAACTTTTTAACCGCATCCGAAACACTCGTGATAAGTATGAGAATTTTTCTCAATATGTTGGACTTTTAAAAACAAAAGAACTCACCTACAGCCGAATCTGCAGGGCGCTTTTTCACGCCCTGCTGGATATTCATGAAGTTCCTCCTTTGTTTTATGCCCGGCTTCTGGGATTTCACAAAACCGCCGGTCCTCTGCTCCAACAGATCAAACAACACAGTGCGCTTCCCATACTCACCAAGCTGGCGGATGCTTCTTCTGTACTCTCTTCGGATGGAGAGAAAATTCTGAAAGAAAACATTCGAATTTCTCACTTATACGAATCTGTATTTTGTGAGAAATATTCTCGTAAATTCATCAATGAATATACCCGCCAACTGATCATTTGCTGACTTACGGCTCCTTCGGGAGCCCTGTTTTTTGGAAATGATTAACTGCAACTGCCGTATCCGAATACTCTTTGTAATCTGTTTTTCTGTTTTCAAACAGTATACTCCCATCCTTCCATTCCAGATCTGCCAGCGCTTTCCCCTGAATTTTTTGTATTCCATTGACTGTCTCTGCCAGTTTTTTATCCACCGATACATTATCTGTCTGGGAAATGATATCTGTAAGAATATAGCGGGACGTATCTTCCAGCTCTGTAATCTCATACATTCCTGCCGGTATATCCGTCACCCGGGCGGTCCCCACCAGATACTCTCCTTCCTGCTGCTCCATCATTTCCTGACGCAGTTCTATCCAACAATGATATCCGTGAGATTCTCCGTTTCTGTCTTTCCCGGTAATACGGAAAAAGAAAACCGGATTTCCGTGTTCCCAGGTAATTTCCTCCCGGAGTATTCTTTTTGTGACCGTAATTGTTCTTCCCGGATAATTGGGCGCTTTTAACTGCATGGTAATAACTCCCGGTTTTTCCACCAGAATTTCCTGACTCCACGGACAATGATAGCCTTGGGGGAGTTTCGTCTCTTTTACCATAAATTTCCCCTGATTTTCCTCTGTTCTCACCAGAGGACTCTTTGTTTTAAACAATTGTGTCACTGGATCATACTCTAATTTTTGTATGGACTCCTCCTTATATTTTTCTCTGGTCTTGTCCCATTCACTGACACAAAATTCTGCCGCTTCCAGATTTTCACCCGTATCAATATCATACTTCATCACTTCCAGATTTGCCTGGGGAATTAACTTTTTATCCCGAAACATCAGAGGATTTTCTGTTTTTTCCGAATAAAATCCATTTTCATTCATCCGTATTTCTCTGCCCCCATAAACGGCATAATCATTTTCATCTGCGCTATTTTCACAGATATATTTTTTATCATAAGTTTCCGGAGCCTGATCCTCCCTGATCAGAAAATATCCTCCCACTGTCTGGGTATAATCAATTCCCACGCAGGTATAACTTCCATCTTTGTTATCGCTAAAATCTCCTGCCTTCTTACTGTAATTTTTCCCATCATATGCCCACAGAGAAAACTTTGCTCCCGACAGCGGCGCTCCTGTTTCCCCATCTGTTTTATATATTTTCAGATTTTGTTTCACTTTTTGTATATGCAATTGTACCGATTTTGAAAAAGTAGAAGTTCCCCCTGATGTTCCCCAGGTAAGAAAACATACTTTCTGAATATTTTCTCCTCCCCGATACTTATAAATTCCCCCTCCCCAATATCTGGGAAGAGATACCTTTACATTTACCGGAACTGTATAACCGGTTAACTGCCACTTTTTATACTGACCTTCACCGACAGCAACCTGAAAATCTGCATACGTCTGGATACCATTCTTTTTCACACTGGCTTCCTGAGGAACCTGTACCGCATAATCGGTAATCTGCTCCCGAAAATCATATCCGTAATAGCTTTTAAAATTGGCCTTAAACTTTCCGCCTGACAGATATTTCCCATTATCGTAATACCAGGAATCCTGGTATCCTTCCAGCGAAAACGTACAATGGTTCATATCCAGCCATCCATCAGAAGTAAATCCGCCATAATTTCCCGGATTCTGTGCATCTGACACAAAACGGCTGATCCGGTCATAAGCCAGATTTTTTTCTGCCTGTGTGGCATTGCTTGCATTCATACCCTTTTGCATGGCAGCCAATGTAAATTCTCCATTCAGGATATGTATGGCAGCCTGCGTGACGTAATAATCCATCTGCCAGTCTCCCGTGGAATAGGGTGCATATCTGCAGGGATAGCCGTAATAAACCGCTCCGTAATATAACGCATACGACACTTGCCGGTTAGCCCATCCCACATATTCCATGGACAGGCCTCCCTCCGGACTGTCTTTCGAAAATTCCAGACAGTATACATATCTCCATTTTCCTCCTCCGTCCGGATTCTTGTCATCTCCCACAATATATTTCATCCCCATTCCCATATTGGGGTAAGAGGAAGTACTTGCCACCGGATCCCATCGCCGAAACTTGTCATACCTCACACCGGAAACCGGAAGTTTTCCATTGTTATCAAATGAATATAACTGTATTTCTCCCGAAGGCTCTTCCAGATAGAATTCTGCCTTACTCTCCTCTGCCCGTGTCATATATACAGGAATCACCAGTGCGAAACACAACATAAATGTCAGTATTCCTTTAATCACTTTTTTCATTCTGTTCCCTCCTGTTCCATAAAAAATCCGCCCCAGCCAGAAAAATAATTCCCATGATCAGCCAGGCTCTGTGGTATCTCTTCTGCAAAAAAGCTGCTCCATACCCCAGATAAGGTATGGAAAATATCTCTTTTCCTCTATATTGAGAAAATTCAACCACGCCCGGATCCGCTGTTTCATTGGCATCCCCCTTGGTCTGAAATGTTTTTTTCTCCTCATCGACCTGTAAGACCCGATGGAGTACCTGCATCCGGTCTCCTCTCTGGTATGCGATAATATCTCTTTCTTTTATATTTTCCGGAGGAATCTTTCTGGAAATATAAACCATACTGCCTGCGGGAATCCCCGGTTCCATGGAACCGGAAAGAACAATCTGGGGGCTTATTCGGAAAATCCGGGGAACATATAACAAAATTATTCCCAGCACCCCCACTGCTGCAAGAAACAGAAACGCCATATTCATACATTTTCTCACCATCTTCCATACCTCTTTTTCCAGACAATTATGGTTAAAACTCCCAAAGACAATACAGCGGTAGCCAAAGGCCATTTCATCCTCTCATCTCCCGTTTTTACAGCCTTAACAGGAGTCTCTTTCTCCGGCGCTGCATCCGTGGTAAACCAAAATCTGATTTTCCCCTGCTGTGCGGAATACTGATTATCTGCTTCCCTGGGCAGACGGATATAAAACTCCAGACTTCCCTGCTCTCCACCGGGAATTTTCCCTATACTCTGATAAGTTTCCCATTGATCTGCCAATAACGTACCCTGATACAATATCTCCGTTTTTCCTTTGATCTTTTTCTGTATTTCTAATTCTAATTTTTTCAGAAAATCATTTTCTTCCATAATTTCTGTCCGCAGATATATTTCCCGGGCACTCTTTGTTTTATTTTCAAATGTGACAATACCTTTCTGGCTTTTTCCCGGAAGAAATGTCTCCAATTCTCTGAAAAATTCCTCTGAATCCACAGAAAATCCCTTCATTTCTTCCTGAATTTCAAATATCACCGGTTCCTGATTTCCTTGTTGTTCCACAGGTTTTTCTTTTACAGCTTCCCGGATCTCATATCCTTTCGTTCCCATTTTCCATGGATCCTCACTGTCGAAATCCGGTTGAAAAAATGCGGCCTGTATGGCATCCACTTTCACTTTTGCTTTCCATCTGTTGTTGTCATCCTGTTCTTCTGTCCACGTTTCCGGTATTTGAATTCCCTGAAAAAAATCCACCTGCCCTTCTTTTTTCAATATTTTCCTATAATAGCAGTACTCGCCCTTCCATATCCAGTCTTCGCTGATCCCTGTGAGATTTTCTCTCGCAAGTTTGTTCCCTGTTTCCCTTTCGCTGTCAAAAATCACAGATGCCCGTATGTAACACTCTTCTCCTTCATTGGATATTCTGGCAATTTTCGATACCACCCCTCCGGGAAGAACCATCTGATCTTCTTTCCAGGGAACCCTTTTTCCATTTTCCACTGTAAATTCTTCCAGTTTCACATCTACCTTTCCACTGACTGCCTGCACCAGAAGAGACACTTCCGAAAATGCCCAAACAGTCCCCCCGGTTAGAAGCAACAGCAGCGCTGTTATTCCCGCAACCTTCCACTTTCTTTTCATGTCTGCCTGCCTCCCTGGATTTCATCTTTCCCAAATGCCTCATATACGTTTTTGTGCTGATCGGACTGAATGGTTTCCGTATAAACAGTTAAGTCAAAAAATTCCGGCAAAATCCCATCTTTTTTTATCCGGATTCCCGTAATGAAAATTTCTGTTTTTTCTCCCGGCTGCAGAATATCCTGATAATAAAAGTAACCATCCTCTTTCTGTTTCCATTTTTCCGAACCAAATTCTACCTGCGTATACCGGACAGCCTCATCATTGCTGAAATAATATTTGGCCCGTATATAGCAGGGCACCGTTCCTGTGTTGGTAAATTTCACCTGTTTTTTAACAAATTTATCCGGGACAATCTCAGGATCCGGAAATTCTTCTATAATTTCCACTTCATTTTTTCCCACAGAAAAATAATTATCTTTTTCTCCATAATCCGCAAACCAGGCATATACAGTACTCATATTTCCTGCAAAAAACAGTACACATATGATCAGAGAAACGTATGTTATCTTTTTTCTCATTCCCTGTCCTCCCATCACTTTATCACCGCCGTTATATCTGATAATTTTCCGGAATTTCCTTCTGGTTGGTAATAATCTGCCAGATCTGCTGTGCATCTGTCGTCTCTCCGTTCAGATTCATAGTCTGAATTCCATAAGCCTGAATATTTATATCAAAAGGCTGTTCTTCCAGACCCTGTCCTTCCATTGCATTTACAAACAATACATTTTTAAACAGCGGAATTGTGGTCTCATCAGGTTTTACAACTCTGCATTTTCCTGAATCTTCTGCGTAGGCATACAGATGTTTTACACCTGTCTGCTTTTTCTCCTGATTCATCACCTTATAACTTCCCATGTATTTCCAGGACAGATCTTTTTCATAACTGTATAACGGGGTAATTGTCCGGGGATTTTTCATCCCATCTCCATTTACTGTAATAATTTCCCTGCAGGGAATCTCCACAGTCATAAAAATATACGCGTCATTAATTCCTGTATTTTTCACCTGGGGATCCTTTGTAATACGCTGCAATGGTGTCATATGCTCCGCTTCATCCGGAATTTCATTATTATCCTTGTCCGGTTTCTTTTCCCATTCCGGCTCCTTCAGCTCAATTTCTACTTTTCCCACAGTAAAATGATTGATTTTTTCCTGAGTATCGGTAAAATAGGCAGTCAGACCCCCTACCGTAGTCACCGCAATAATAGCCGCTCCGGCAATCCATGCTTTCCAAATATTATTTTTTTTCACTTAAATACTCCTTTAAAACTTGAAATTTTCCCGGGAAACCCGGATTTGAATTGAATTTTAGAATAGATTAAAGATTTTTTCTGTCCCTTATATTATTTTTCCCTTCTGCCTCCTTTCCCAGACTATTTTCGGATACAGATTTCTTTTCACCTCCTTTAAAGCAAACAAATTCCTGTTTGCTCTCCTTGCAGCAGCGCAAAATACCCCTGCTCCTTCCATCCGTCTGTCTGTTCAGTTTTATCAATAAAAGGGATTACTTCGGCAGAACTGCCGAATTCAGAAGATTATCAGTAAACGGAAAATACTGTTCCGTTACTATAGAAAGTAGTATAACAGCCGTCATCAGAAAAATCAACAGAAATCATACTTACTTTTTCGACAAAATAAGACTGCCAAAAACACTGTCCGGCAGTCTTATTCTCTGTTTCTCAAATATAGTAGTTTTCTTAATTTTTAAAGCTGTGAATAGGCGCAGGAATTCTTCCTCCCCTGTTTACAAATGCATCACATCCGAAGGTATTCACCGGCATAACAGGAGCATATCCCAACAATCCGCCAAATTCTACAGTCTCTCCGATTCCTTTACCGATTACCGGAATCACACGGACAGCCGTAGTTTTCTGGTTTACCATACCGATAGCCATCTCATCAGCTATCACACCGGAAATCGTGGTGGCTTTTGTATCTCCCGGAATAGCGATCATATCCAATCCTACAGAACATACGCAGGTCATAGCTTCCAGTTTTTCCAGAGTAAGCGCTCCCAGATTCACCGCGTCGATCATTCCCTGATCTTCACTGACCGGAATAAAGGCGCCGCTTAATCCGCCCACATAAGAAGATGCCATAACACCTCCCTTTTTCACCTGATCATTGAGCATGGCAAGGGCAGCCGTTGTTCCCGGCGCTCCCACTCTCTCCAGACCGATTTCTTCCAGGATCTCAGCTACAGAATCTCCAATGGCCGGTGTAGGAGCAAGGGAAAGATCCACGATACCAAAGGGAACTCCCAAACGTTTGGAAGCTTCCTGAGCCACCAACTGTCCCACACGGGTAATCTTGAAAGCAGTTTTCTTAATAGTTTCACAAAGGATTTCAAAGTTCTCTCCCCGCACTTTAGAGAGGGCATATTTTACCACACCGGGACCACTGACTCCCACATTAATAATAGCATCTGCTTCTGTCACTCCGTGGAATGCTCCTGCCATAAATGGGTTATCATCCGGAGCATTACAAAATACCACCAGTTTTGCACATCCGAGAGAATCATTTTCCTTTGTCGCCTCTGCCGTTGCCAGAACGATCTCTCCCATCAATTTTACTGCATCCATGTTGATTCCTGTTTTTGTGGAACCCAGATTAACGGAACTGCACACTCTCTCTGTCTGTGCCAGCGCCTGGGGAATAGAACGGATCAACAATTCGTCTGCCTTTGTCATTCCCTTGGATACGAGTGCGGAATATCCTCCGATAAAATTCACACCTACTTCTTTAGCCGCTTTATCCAGAGTCTTTGCCAGGGTTACAAAGTCTTCTGGCGTTTTGCAGGCGGAACCGCCTACCAGCGCTATGGGAGTAACGGAAATTCTTTTATTCACAATAGGAATTCCATACTCACCGGAGATATCTTCTCCTGTTTTCACCAGATCTTTTGCCAGAGTAGTGATTTTCTCATAAACTTTTCTGTTTACTTCTGTCAGGTCGGAATCCACACAATCCAGCAGACTGATTCCTAAAGTGATGGTTCTCACATCCAGATTTTCCTGCTCGATCATCTTATTGGTTTCATTAACCTCAAACATATTAATCATGTGACTTTTCCTCCATCCTTGGGCTTATTATATTCTGTGCATTTTATTGAAAATGTCTTCATGCTGGCATCGGATCATGACGCCGATTTCTCTTCCCAATTCCTGTAATTCCTGTGCAATTTCTCCATTTCCTTTGCCGCTGTTGGATGCATCTGTGACCATCATCATGTTAAAAAAGCCATCCACAATGGTCTGGGTAATATCCAGAATATTGATTTCATTATCTGCCAGATATGTGCAAACTTTTGCAATAATACCTACGGTGTCTTTCCCTACTACAGTGATAATTGTTTTTTTCATGCTTGTCTCCTTTTTACACCTGAACCACTTCAGATGAACGGTCTCTGTGCGCCACTGTGATTTTAAAATCAGCCGCTTTATACGGATTATCCCCCATGGTCACCTCAGAACATACCGTCTCATAGGCCAGTGCTTCATAATTATTTTCATTGCTTAAATGTCCCAGAAAAATGGCTTTCATATTATCGTGGAGCAGACGGCACAACAACCGGCCTGCTGTTTCATTAGATAAATGTCCTCTTTCTCCCAGAATTCTCCTTTTCAGGTAGTACGGATATCTTCCCACCTGAAGCATATTTACATCATGGTTAGCCTCCAGCAAAAGAGCATCCAATTGTGTCAGCTTTTCCACAATATAATCATTATAAATCCCCATATCTGTTGCCACTCCTACCGAGCGTCCATCATGAGAAATCCGATATCCCACCGGTTCTGCCGCATCATGGGAAATATGAAACGGGTGTACTGTCAGATCTCCTACCACACACTCTTCATCTCCATGAATTTCCCGCAAAATCCCTTCCGGAATCTTTCCAAGACTGCCCGTCTCTTCTATTGCCCGGATGGTTCCCGGTGTGGCATAAATGGGTATGCCACATTTTCTTGCAATCACCCCAAGTCCTTTGATGTGGTCGGAATGTTCATGGGTAACAAATATTCCATCCAGATCCTTTGTTGTCAGATCCAGGGAATTCAACCCAAATTCTACTTTTTTTCCACTGATTCCCGTATCAATCAGTACATGGGTGGTATCACTGCCCACATAAATACAGTTTCCGCTGCTGCCGCTGGCGATACTACATAATCTCATACATCTGCATCCTTCGCATTATCTGTTCTTTTGTCTCTTCAAAATCTCCACTGTTATCAATTTCAAAATCGCAATGCTCACTGAATTCATCTTCGCTGAGCTGATTTTCAAAAATTCCTTTGATTTTTTCTTCAGAATACCCACGGTTTCTCATCAGACGTTCCGTGCGTGTTTCTTCATCTGCATAAATATACCACAGTTCGTCACAAATTTCATCATATTTATCTTCAATTAATAAAGCTGCTTCCACCACAAAGACATCTGTATCATTTTCTTGTTCCCGCTGAATCGCTTTTTTCACGTATTCTTTTACCGCAGGATGTACGATCTGATTTAATTTTTCCAACAATTCCTTATCTTCAAACACCTGTCGGGATATTTCTTCGCGGTTCAATGTTCCGTCTTCCTGAAGGATTGCCGGCCCGAACAATTCCACAATGGGAGCAAAGCAGGCTTTCCCCGGTCTCATAACCAGATATCCCACTTCATCTGCTTCTACCACAGTGGCATTCCAGTTTGCTGCAATAAAATTTAATATTTCACTTTTTCCTGCTCCTACTCCTCCGGTTATACCGATTACTTTCATCTCTATACCTCCTGCCTTACTTTGCCTCGTACCAGTTTTCTCCTGTATGCATATCCACTTCCAGGGGTACTGCCAGATCTGCTGCCTGACGCATCTCATCAGCCAGAATACCTGATACCTGATCAATCTCATCTTTTGCAGTTTCTATCAATAATTCATCATGTACCTGTAAGATTAACCGGGATTTCAGATTTGCTTCTCTCAGCGCCCGATTCACACGAATCATGGCAATCTTTATAATATCTGCCGCCGTTCCCTGAATAGGTGAATTCATAGCCACCCTCTCTCCAAAAGAACGCTGCATAAAATTACTGGATTTCAACTCCGGCACCGGACGTCGGCGGCCAAACATGGTAGTAACATATCCCTCATTTTTTGCTTTTTCCACCTCGCCGTCCAGATAGGTTTTTATCTTTGGATAAGTGGCGAAATATTTCTCAATATATTCTGCCGCTTCTTTCCTTGTAATACTAAGATCCTGACTGAGACCAAAAGAGCTGATACCATACACAATTCCAAAATTAACTGCTTTGGCATTTCTTCTCTGAAGCGGCGTTACCTCGTCAAATGGAATATGAAATACCTGTGAAGCTGTGATCCGGTGAATATCCTGTGCCTCTCTATACGCCTGAATCAACATTTCATCTCCCGACAAATGAGCCAGCACCCGAAGTTCGATTTGAGAATAATCCGCATCTAAAAATACAAATCCTTCTCGTGGTACAAAAACTTTTCGAATCATTCGTCCCAATTCCATCCGCACAGGAATATTCTGGAGGTTTGGCTCCGTACTGCTGATTCTTCCTGTAGCAGTGATGGTCTGATTGAATTTTGAATGAATCCTTCCATCTTCCTGAATGTAGCCCGCCAATCCGTCTGCGTACGTGGATTTCAGTTTTGTAAGCTGACGGTATTCCAGAATATCTGCTACAAATGGATATTCCGGCGCCAGTTTATCTAAAACATCTGCTGCTGTGGAATATCCTGTCTTTGTTTTCTTTCCTCCCGGCATTCCCATTTTTTCAAAAAGGATTACTCCTAATTGTTTGGGAGAATTAATGTTAAATGCTTCTCCCGCCTGTCTGTAGATTTTATCCTCCAGTTCCAGAATACGAATCTGCAGCTTTTCCCCATAGTCTTTCAACTCTTCAGCTTTTACCTGAATTCCCTCTTTTTCCATATCATCCAGAGTAAATGCCAAAGGCATCTCAATAGTTTCAAATAGTGTCCACATCCCGGATTCTTCCAGAGCTTTTTTCAATGGTTCCTGTGCGGCAAATGCCACATACGCCTGATAAGCTCCATAACTTCCCACTTTTTCCAGTGGTTCCCGGGACAGATCCAGGCGCTTTCCATTTCCGAAAATCTCTTCCCGGGAAGGCATCTGTTCTCCCATATACTCCTTTGCCACATCATCATAGGTATAATCGTTTTTCAAAGGATTTAACAGATATGCGGCAATGGACAAATCGAATAATCCCTTTCTCCAGGGAATTTCCACTTTTTTTCGCATATTTTTTATATCCTGTGTTCCCATCTGTATTTCTTTTTCAAATAATTTTTCTATTTGTGTGCAAAGATAAGATTCTGTCACAAAACCTTCCGCCGGAATATACCAGGCTTGCCCTTCTTCAAAAGCAAGTCCAACTCCTACAAGTTCTGTATGATTTTCCACCAGTGACACTCCTACCCGGGAAGCATTTCCTGCTTTTTCCCACAGATTCTGGATTTCACCCAGGTCATTCAGCATTTCCACCTGAGGAGTTTCACTCACATCTACCTGTTCAAATCTGGACAACAAATTTTTAAAATCCAGTCGTTTGAACCACTCATATGCCTGAGGAGTATAAAGATTATCCAGTTTGGCTTTCTCCCAGGAAAATTCCACCGGGCTGTCTACCCGGATTGTTGCCAGATCCTTGCTGAGAACTGCCAGATCGTAATGTTCCCTCAAAGATTCTTTTGCCTTGTTTGGTTTGATTTCTTCCAGATGTTCATGGGCATTTTCTATAGAGCCGTATTGCACGATCAGTTTGGTAGCTGTTTTTTCTCCCACTCCTGGAATTCCCGGAATATTATCTGCCGTATCTCCCATCAATGCTTTCAGTTCAATGATCTGGGGCGGAGTCACCTGATACGTCTCCACCACCTGAGCCGTATGATAATCTTCGATCACCGTCTTTCCTCCCCTGGTCTTGGGAATACGGATCAAAATCTTATCTGTAGCCAACTGGAGCAAATCTCTGTCCCCGGAAACGATAGTTACCTCCATCCCCCGGTCTTCACTTCTTTTTGCAATAGTTCCAAGAAGATCATCTGCTTCATACCCCTCCATGGAAATAGTTTCTACTCCCATAGCTTTCAACACTTCTTTGATCAGGGGAACCTGCTCTCTTAATTCTTCCGGCATGGACTTTCGTGTTCCTTTATACGCCTCATACTTTTTATGTCGAAACGTGGGGGCATGTAAGTCAAAAGCCACAGTTAAATACTGAGGCTTCTCTTCTTCCAGAATTCTTGTCATAATATTTAAAAAACCGTACACCGCATTTGTGTGAAGTCCCTCTGAATTGGTCAGATCCGGAAGGCCGTAAAAGGCTCTGTTCAATATGCTGTGTCCGTCAATCAAAACAATCTTTTCACTCATATTTGTTATCCTTTCATTTAAACAGGATGGGCAGCTCAATACGCCCCAGATACAATAATATCAGAATCACAAATAAAATCACCAGGACAAGACCAATGGCAAATAATGTACCTGTAATAGCGTGTATCCAACGTACATACCTTTCTTTTTTTCTCAGATCTTCTTTTAACATATGGGGAATATTATAAGCCTCCAGCCTTTCTTCTTCCAGATACTTCATCCCTACTGTAATGGTATAATACGTTTCTAACTCATCATAACAATCCGGACATTCTTTAATATGCTCCAGAAAGTCTTCCAATTCCCGGTAAGACATTTTATCATGAATATATGCTTCTATTTTAGTTAATGAATCTTCACATTTCATAGTATCCCTCCCGGGAAATATAATTATATTGACATTTGCTTTTCAAGCCGTAGATCGCTGGTATAATCTGTTACGGCAGTAACAGCAAGCCAATGGGACATTGGCTTGGATTGCACTACGTGCAATCATTATACCACGAAACCCCACCCAGGAAAAGTGGATATATTTTTACTTTTCGCCAAATATGACTTCCGTTTTTCTTTTGGGCATATAGGATTAGTTTCTCCATCCCTTGCCCAACTTGCTTCCTTTCCCTCCAACTTTTCTACCACTTTGGGCATATACGATTA
>DETV01000078.1:51422-52200 GCA_002361775.1 Eubacterium sp. UBA3279 | reverse complement strand
TGTATAAAACAAATTATAATATATATAATCCAACACTTCATGTGCATCATCCTCAATTCGAGATACTATATCTCCCCTGTTTAAATCACTTAAAACAACTGCTGATTTCAAAAAAATACTCTTAAGAGCATCTCTTCGGATATCATAGATAAATGTCGTTTCCAATATAGCGTATAACCTGGTATTGATATAACGCATAAGCTGCTGAACGCTAAAGAAAATACCATACCCACAAAAATACATAAAAAAAGCATAAAAATCCCTCTGATACAACAAACTGTTAATCATCTTACCTAAAAAAAATGGAAATAATGCTCCCGATATAGAAGTCAAAAGAATGCTTACTAGCATAAGAAAAAAACGCATTTTGTAATTTTGAGCATATGCCCAAATAAATTTCATATTATCCTTCATAAAATCTCCTTTTCTATTTTAGGGCATAAAAATACCCGGGAAAGTTTTTTCTCCCAGGTAATCACACGCTTTCAGAAAAGAAAATCTTATCTATTCACTGGATTATTTATACATGCTGGGAGTCATGTTTAGTTTGATATAAAAATTTTTTTTCATAGTACATCACTCCTTGCTTTCAAATATAGTAAAATGATATATGAATTTTTCCCAAAAGTCAAGTCTGTAAAATTTTCATTGTCTTTATGAATGTTACCGTGGATAATCTCATGCAAAAGTTCCCGAACCATAATTCTGAACGTAGCTAAAGAACACCGCAGTTATTATGAATATTTTACAGATCAACGGTGGCTGGATATGAGCCAGT
>DETV01000078.1:0-51142 GCA_002361775.1 Eubacterium sp. UBA3279 | reverse complement strand
AACGGTGGCTGGATATGAGCCAGTATGATCTTTGTACCGAAATTGATTTCTTGCAAATACGATGCTTTCTCAAACTACTCACCACTATTTTCGCAAAAAAATGGTGAGTAAATTCAGAAACTGCGAAATATACAACAACAAGATTAGATACACTCGAAAATGTGGACTGCCGCTTTAATGTTCATGCGACAGTCCACATTTTCAATTATCAAACTATTTAAGTCCTTACATTCATGCGGAAGTTTCATTAGATACGTCTTTGATTTCCTGATAAATGAGCTGATTGTACCCATCAAATTTTACCGAAGGATTTTCTCCATTTTTATTTAATACAACGGTAATCAGGCGACCTCTTCCTCCTAACATGTTTACTGCTTTGCCAGTTCCCACATAGCCGCTGCCTCCAGTTTCAACGATTCCATCAACTTTTCTACAGAAATACATTCATTCGGCTGATGAATACTCTCCGGATCTCCCGGAAATGCCGGACCGAAAGCCACCATATTCTGAAATGCCTTCGCATAAGTACCGCCGCCAATTGCCAACGGCTGTTCTTCTCTTCCTGTCATCTCGTGGTAGACGTGCATCAATTTTTGAATCAGTTCAGAATCCTTTGGCACGTACAATAATGGTGTGATTTCCTGTTCCAAAATCTCCAGTCCGTATTTTTGTGCTGCTTGTTCTACTTTTTCTCCTATTTCACTGGCAGAACCATTCTTGGGATATCGGATATCCAAAGTCAGTTCCATTCCCTGATCACTGTAGTCTACAATTCCCAAGTTTACCGTAGTCTCCCCTGTTTCTTCGTCCTGATAACAAATTCCCAATGTTTCTCCATTGGTTTCTCTTCCCAACATTTCCAGGATAAAGTCTTTCATCTTCTGGAAATCTCCGGAAAACTCCTGGTTTTTCACAGCTTCTAAAAGTTTTATCGCCGCATTTTCTCCCAACTGTGGAGTACTTCCATGGGCAGAGCAGCCTTCTGCATCAATTCTTGTCTCTCCATTTTCTCTTGTAACTGTGATTCCCGGCATATCTTCCACTTCCAGATTGCCCTTTACCGTCAGTGTACATTTCGGTGTAACCACATTGGCGGCTGTTCCTCCCTGAAAACGTATTACATTTCCCTCTTCTACCTTCTTCTTTCCGATTACAAATTTACTCATTCCTTTTTCAAAGAAAATACAGGGGTATTCCGCATCCGGAGTAAATCCTGCCACCGGCATTTCTTCTCCGCTTTCAATATAATGCTTCACACAGGAAGAACCATTTTCTTCATCCGTTCCGAAAATCACACGGATTCTTCTGTCCATGGGAAGTCCCAGCTCTCGAATAGCTTTCAGAGCATAGATGGCTCCTATAGTAGGTCCTTTATCATCGGCTACTCCACGACCATAGAGAATTCCATCATGGATTTCTCCCCCCAACGGCGGATATTTCCATCCCTGTCCCAGAGGTACCACATCCAGATGACCTAAAACAGCCACCATCTCTTCTCCGTCTCCAAATTCTATCCAACCTGCCCGGTTTCCCACATTTTTTGTTCTAAATCCTAATTTTTCACCCAAGGCCAGCGCCTGTTCCAGAGCCGCTTTCGGACCTTTTCCATAAGGCGCTCCCTCTTCCGGCTCTCCTTTCACACTGTCGATTGCCACGCTTTCCTGGATTCCTTTTAAAATCTCTTCCTGCAGCTCATCTATTTTTTTACTGATACTTTCATACTTCATGTTCTTCATCCTCCAGATATTTTTTTAAAAATTCATAAATCTGTTCCTCTGTGGGCGGACAGCCACTCAGACTGTGAGAAAATTTCCGGGTACAATTTCCAATTCCCAGATTTCCTGTTTTTCCCCGATATCCCTGTCCAATACAGATTTTTTCCTTCAATCGGGAAAATAATCCCTCTTCTTTTAACCGATCCAGAGCCGGAATCAGATATCCATAACAGGCGCTGCAGGATTCCACCTCTTCCACCGCATCCTGCAATTCTACAATCTTTCTCTTGTGAGGAAGAATAGCCTCTTTCTCCGGAAAATTGATTTTTCGAAGCTTCGCAGCTTGCCAGTCATCACATCCTGCTCCCAGTTGCGCCGCCATGGTAATATAAGGAACCTCTTTTACCTCATATCCCATCTCATGACAAACCCAGGCATCCATAAGCACCGGATCTGCCGCCGCCATCACCCGGTTCATCACCACCGGATTTCCTCCATCCTCAAAATCCCAGTCTCCACATATATTGTCCACCACAATAAAATCCTGCGGAATTCCCACGGCAAGATGTGCGATAGGACGATGAAGCCCCATGGCGTGAAAGTGCCTTTTTTCTGAATTGGGAATCAATCCTTTCATATTTTTCAGCGCACAGGTGATTTTTGTCTGACAATGTCCTTTCATCACCGGAACATTAATGAGAAAATCCAAGGTTTCCACCTGGTCACAGATTTTAAGTTCCAGGCCTGCACAATTTTTTACGGATGATGTATCCTTTTGCATATCCAAAAAGGGAACACCGTACTTTTCTGATAATTGATCAAATCCGCAGACCGTTACTGCCTCTCCTGTTTTATCTCCCACCCAGGAGCCTTCCAGCATAACCAGATTCTTATATCCATATTTCTGCAAATATTCTATAATCCCCGCCACCACTTCCGAATGGGTGGTAGCTCCCCAGGATGCTTCTGAGGGTGATACCAGATTAGGCTTAATTCCAATTCTGCTTTCTTCTGAAACAATTCTCTCTTTCAGATTCGCCTCTTCCAGCAAACGAATGGTATTTTCTTTAAAATCTTCACCATAAATCATCAAAATTTCATCATTTTCCATCTCATCACTCTTTCAAAAAGTAGTATATACTGGCATCATTATAATAGAAATCTTCTTTCTTATCAACCAGTACAAAAAAAGATTGTTGCAATATTCCAGACAGAGTATAATATTACTAAATATTTACATTCAATTTTATTTAACAGGAGGTTTTTTATGATAAGAATTGATAAAGAATTATGTATCGGCTGTGGCGCCTGTATCAAGGATTGCCCGGGAAATGCGCTGAAACTGGAAGAACAGAAAGCTGTATCTGTCCGGGAATGTATCCAATGTGGGCATTGCGTGGCGATTTGTCCGGTAAAGGCAGTGTCCATTCCGGAATATGATATGGACGAGGTGGAAGAATATGATGAAAATACCTTTTCAATTTCTCCGAAACATTTTCTTCATGCCATTAAGTTTCGAAGAAGCATCCGGAATTTCCGTTCCGAACCTTTAAGCCGTGAAGCCCTCACCGATATTCTCAATGCAGGACGCTATACAGCTACAGCCAAAAATATGCAGGACTGCCGTTTTATTCTGGTTCAGGAACATCTGGAAGAGCTAAAAGAACTGATCTGGCAGGAACTTCCACAAATACTTTCTCGGCTGGAAGAAAAAAACTCCCCTTATTTTCGGCCTTTCCGCTATTTTTACAAATTGTATCAGCACGATCCTTCTGTAAATCAGTTTTTCTTTAACTGTACTGCTTTTTTGGTGATTGGTTCTCTCAATCCTCTGGACGGAGGACTGGCTGCAGCAAATATGGAAAATATGGCTGTTGCCAAAGGGGCTGGCGTTCTTTACAGCGGTTATCTGCAAAATCTGCTCAAAGAAAGTCCCCGCCTGCAAAAATGGCTGGGAATCGAAGACAAAGAAATCAGTTGCTGTATGCTTTTAGGATATCCCGCCGTTTCCTATAAACGAACTGCCCCCAGAAAAAAAGCGGATATTATCTGGAAATAAGATGAATAAAAAACATAATCGGACGCCCCTCCATACAAAGAATCTTTCTGTAACTCTGATTCTTGAAGGACTTGCCGTGGGGACAGTGGCAGGTCTTATCGTATTGCTTTACAGAATTCTTCTTACTTATGCCGGAACCTGGCTGCACAAAATTCTTGCTTATGCATCCCAGTCTCCCCTTAAAATGGCAGGGTGGTTTTTACTTCTGATTTTCATCGCTTTTCTGGTAAGCCGCCTTCTTGTATGGGAACCTATGATATCCGGCAGCGGCATTCCCCAGTTAGAGGGAGAAATGGCAGGAAAAATGGATCCTGTCTGGTGGAAAGTTCTCCCCGCAAAATTTCTGGGGGGCTTTCTCTGTCTTCTGTCAGGTCTTTCTCTGGGCAGAGAAGGCCCTTCCATTCAGTTAGGCTCCATGACAGGAAAGGGGTTTTCCCGCCTGTTTCACCGGGGCAAAACAGAAGAAAAATATTTGCTTACCTGTGGGGCCAGCGCCGGACTTGCCGCCGCTTTCGGAGCTCCCCTTGCCGGCGTCCTGTTTTCTCTGGAGGAAATACATAAAAATTTTTCCGTATCGGTGCTTGTTTCCGTAATGACTGCATCTATTGCGGCTGATTTTATTGCCTCTTCCCTGTTGGGAGCCGCTCCGGTATTTCAATTTTCCGTTATTGGCAGTCTGCCTCAACAGTACTACTGGATGCTGGTAATCCTGGGAATTCTTCTCGGAGTCCTCGGCGCTTTCTATAACTGGTTTACCCTGAAAGTGCAGGCTCTGTACCAGAATACTCCCCGGATGAATACCTTCACCCGCCTTTTAGTTCCTTTCCTGCTGGCAGGAGTTCTGGGTTTTACTCTTCCCCAACTTCTTGGAAGCGGTGGAAATCTTGTGGAACTGCTCACCGGAAAAGGCATGGTTCTTCATGTGGCTCTTCTGTTTTTCTTTTTGAAATTTTTATATTCCGCCGTCAGTTTCGGTTCCGGCGCCCCGGGAGGGATTTTCTTCCCTCTTCTGGTCCTCGGTTCTCTGATCGGTGGAATCTTCGGAATGCTCTGCATTGATTATCTGGGTTTACCGGCAGAATATCTGAACAACTTTGTGTTGCTGGCTATGGCAGGATATTTTACTGCAATTGTCCGGGCCCCTCTCACCGGAATTATTCTGATTTTTGAGATGACCGGTTCTCTTGACCAGTTGCTTTCCCTCACCACCGTCGCTGCTATTGCCTATGTAACCGCCACTCTCTTAAAATCAGAACCGATTTACGAAAGTCTTCTTACCAGAATGCTTCAAAAACAGGGGATTCAGGAACCGGAGGCCACCGGTGAAAAAATCCTCAGCGAATATGTAATTATGCATGGCTCTTCTCTGGAAGGGAAGAAAATCTCTGAAATCTCCTGGCCTTCCCACTGCCTGGTCGTTGCAGTGCAAAACCAGGGAAAAGAAAGTATTCCCCGGGGAGATACCCTGCTTCGGGCAAGCGATACTATTGTAATCCTCTCAGAAGAACATAGTTTTCCTCAAGTACACGAAAAAGTAACCCATCTGTGTCAGGAAGCAGCATCACATACCTGATCAAGAATTATAAGAACCTCCTGCATGAGATATTTTCAATTAGCCTTAACTAACTTTTTTATATCATACCATTTAAGTAGGATTTTTGCAAGTTTTTCTTTTTTAAATAATATCCCTGCAGACTTTTTTTCATAAGAAGTTCCTGTAAAATCAAAATTCCCTCTTTGAAACCTGGTTTGTTTTTCCTGGTTTCAAAGAGGGAATTTTAATTATTCCTGCTTATTCTTTACTTTCTTATCTTCTTTTTAAGAAATCTGGAATCTGAATATCCTTTTTCGGAACTGTACTTGTGGTAGGCGCTCCGGTAGATGCTTTTGGCATCTGGAAGCTAGGCATAGTCAATCCCTGAGAAAATGTTGGTTTTTCCTGTACAGGAGCTACTGTTTCTGTCTTCGGCGCCTGGGAAGCAGAACTGTTCTTGATTCCTGTTGCCTTGCTTACGCTGGGCTGCTTTGCTGTGGCATCATTCAGTCCTGTTGCAATAACTGTAATCTTAGCAGAATCCACTGCTGTATCATCATACATAGCACCAAAGATAATATTTGCGTCTTCTCCTGCCAGACTCTGTACATAACTTGCCGCATCGTTGGCATCCATAAGAGAAATATCTCCGGAAATATTGATAATAACGTGGCTGGCTCCCTGAATAGTAGTCTCCAGCAACGGACTGGATACTGCCTGCTGTACAGCCTCCAACGCTTTGTCATCACCTTTCGCCTCACCGATACCGATATGAGCGATACCTTTGTCTTTCATCACAGTCTGTACATCTGCGAAGTCCAGATTGATCAGAGCCGGCATATTGATCAGGTCTGTAATACCCTGAACTGCCTGCTGCAGAACTTCATCTGCTTTTTTCAGCGCTTCCGGCATAGTCGTGCGACGATCTACGATCTCCAGAAGTTTATCATTCGGAATAACAATCAGTGTATCTACATTATCTTTTAATTTATCAATTCCCATAAGAGCGTTGCTCATACGAGTCTTAGCTTCAAAACGGAAAGGCTTGGTAACAACACCAACTGTCAGAATACCCATCTCTTTTGCAATTCCTGCCACAATCGGAGCAGCACCTGTTCCGGTTCCGCCACCCATACCACAGGTAACAAATACCATATCTGCGCCTTCTACTAACTGACGGATCTCTTCTACACTTTCTTCTGCAGCTTTTTCACCGATCTCAGGCTTGGCACCAGCGCCCAGTCCTTTAGTCAGCTTCTCCCCTATCTGCAATACGGTAGGCGCCTTGCAAAGTGTTAATGCCTGTTTATCGGTATTCACCCCTACAAACTCCACACCGCCAATTGTCTCTTCTACCATGCGGTTTACTGCATTATTACCAGCTCCACCTACTCCAATTACTATAATCTTTGCAGATGATTCCGCTTCATTTGTCATAATCTCTAACAAAGTACTTCCTCCTTCTCGGCTTTTCGCATCTATTATTCCCCTCGGGGTACTTTTGCCTTATCCTAAATAGTTACATATAGTTATATAATATAGTTTCTGTTCCAATTTATCAACTCTTTTTTTTGAAATTCACACTTTTTTTATAAGATTAGGGTTGATTTTGGGTTGAAGTTTCTTTTTTTCGTTCCAACAGATTCTCTGTAATCCCTGTTTCTGCAGATTTTTCCGAAGAATCTGCTGCCCCGGAAGTATTCACCTCGCCTGTTGCCTTTCCATTATTCACAGAATTTTGTCCTGTCCCTGTCCCAGACGTGGTATTTTCCTCTCCTGTTCCCGGTTCCATCGTTGAATTTTCTCCTTCTGTTCCCGGTTCCGCCGTTGGATTTTCTCCTTCTGTTCCCGGTTCCGCCGTTAGATTTTCTCCTTCTGTTCCCGGTTCCGCCGTTGGATTCTCTCCTTCTGTTCCCGATTCCGTGGAAGTTTCCTGTTCTGGTTTTTCCTCCTCTGTCAATCCCTCTGTCTGCGCAATAGTCTTTTTCAGACTATACAGGGACTCTTTTGAAAAAATAATATTCGTGGTTTCCACGGTATAATCTTCCAGATGGAGGATTCCCGTTTCACTTTCCAGTTTGGGAAGTATAGCTGCCACCCGGGTAATTTTTTCTTCCAGAAGGCTGTCCTTTCCCAACTGACAATGTACCGCCCCATCAAAATATACCAATGTAATATTCAGTTTTTCATCAAAAGAAACTATTTCCGGAAGAATCTGATATTTTTCCACCATACGGGTGATTCCCAAAATGGTATTAAACACACTTTTGTCGGGAACGGAAATCTTTTTTCCTAATTTTACATTTTTCATGGGGATCCCCACAACACGGGGAACATCTGTAACAGCCGCATGAAATTCTGTAGCGCTCTCATTGCCCGCTTCCACTTCCTCAGGCTGAATTGTCTGGATATCTTCTGGTTGAACCGGTTCCTCTTCCTCCTTCTCCGTCTCTCCCATCAGTTCCTTTTCCGCTTCCCGGGCCGCCTCCAATGCCGCCTCTCTTTCTGCTTCTTCCTTCAGACTCTCCAATTCTGTGAGAGCAGATTCCATTTTTGTTATCTCTTCTTCTTCCATGGCCTCTTTTTCTACAATTTTTCCATCTTTATCAAAATACAATTTATCAGTGCCTTCAATCACATATCCTATGATTTTTTTCTCATTGACATGAACACGCAGCGTATGCATATCCAGCCTTTCCAGATCAAAAGATTCCACAAAAGGAATGTTTTCCGCTTCCATATGTTTTTTAAACATCATCGCAAACACAGTATTGGATGTGAGAGGACTGGACAGGGCATACTCCTTGATTTCCTGATCCGTATATTTTGTGCTTCCCACAATCTCAATCCGCTCCACTTTAAAAAGGAGGAAAAAAGCAAGCAGCGCCAGTACCACGATTCCCACACCGATCCCGGCGGCTGCCTGCTTTCCTTCCTTAGTAAGTTCCACCTTTTGAAAACGTATTTTTTTTATTTGAAATTTTTTCATCTGCTCACCTGTTCCCTTATTTTTCTGCAAACCGGATTTTTCCTCCCAGCTTTGCAATCATCTGTTCCAGATTTTCATATCCCCTCTCGATAAAATGAGAATTTCTGACAACTGTGATTCCCCTGGCTGCCAATCCTGCCACCACAAGAGCGGCTCCTCCTCTCAATTCTCCCGCTTCCACCACGGTTCCCCGCAGAGGATTTCCTCCCCGGATTCTGGCTTTTCTCCCCTCCACAACCACATCTCCTCCCATGGATCTAAACTGAGAAACCACCTTGAATCTGTCCTCAAATATTTTTTCCCAGACACAGCTTTCTTCCGGAATCGTCAAAAGCACCGCCAGCAAAACAGATTGCATATCTGTAGGAAATCCTGGATAACAGGATGTTTCCACTTTCCCGGGAGAACAATGTACTTTTCTGCCATCCGCCAATAGTTTACCACCCTTATACTCCCATTGTCCACCCATTTTCTCATATACTTCGAGAACTGCCTCCATTTCTTCCACAGGGGCATTATCCAGAATGATTTTTCCTCTGGTGGCAGCCGCCCCATACAAAAAAGTACCTGCCACAATCCGGTCAGGAGGCACCTGATATTCCACGTCCCGCAAGGTACTCACACCGCGAACCCACAATTCTCCTGTGCCTATCCCACCGATTTCCGCCCCCATTGCCTGAAGGAAATGACACAAATGCGTGATTTCCGGCTCTCTGGCACAATTGATCAACCGGGTAGTACCCCTTGCCAAAACAGCGGCCAGAAGAGTATTTTCTGTTGCTCCCACACTGGGAAATGGAAATTCTATGTTTTTTCCCTCCAGCCTTCCTGAATGTTCCACCAGTAAAAATCCCTCTTTTTCTTCTATTCTGGCTCCCATCTTTTCCATAGCCATCAGATGAAGGTCTACCGGGCGTTTCCCAATGGCGCACCCTCCCGGATAGGTGATTTTCATTTTCCCCTTTCGGGCAAGCATACTTCCCAGAAGAATGATGGATGACCGCATACAGGAGGCACAGTCATCCATGATTTCCACTCCTGTCACCCTGCGGCAATCCAGGATAAGAGAATGCTCTTTCCAGCAAGTTTCCACCCCCAGTATATTCAATATTCTTTCCATCATCCGCACATCAGCTATCTGGGGGCAGCCATGGAGTACTGTTACCCCTTCATGCAAAAGTGCGGCAGCCATCATAGGCAATGCCGCATTTTTCGATCCCTGAATCCGAACCTCACCAGACAAAGGAACTGCTCCGTCAATCCATATTTCACCCAATCTTTTCTACTCCTGCAAGCCCTGTTGCTATATCCTATGCAAATAAATTTATTTTGACACTTTTCTTCCTTCCTCACCGTATACGGCAATATTTACTTACCGACAAAGCCAGTCCCATTTCTCCCATAAGAAACAAAACTGAGGTTCCTCCATAACTTATAAATGGAAGAGTAATTCCCGTATTAGGAATGGTGTTGGTCACCACCGCAATATTTAAAATCACCTGCAGCGCCATATGTCCCATTATTCCACCACAGATCAAGGCTCCCTGAAGATCGGGCGCATGAGTGGCATTTACCATCAGTCTCCACAATAAAAGCCCAAAAACAATAATGACCAGCGATGCTCCCAGCAGGCCTGTTTCTTCACAGATAATGGAAAAAATCATATCATTTTGTGCTTCCGGAACAAATCCCAGCTTTTGCAGACTGCTTCCCAATCCTTTTCCAAAAATCCCTCCGCTTCCAATGGCATATAAGCCCTGAATCGTCTGAAATCCTTTCTCATATTTTTCCGGATTTCTCCATATAGCCAGCCGTTCCAGTCGATAACTTTCCAGACTGAGAAAAATTCCCACAAAGCCCAGACCGCCGGCTCCCACCCACACAAAAGGAAGATATCTGGGATTGGAAATAAAAATCAATATCACGCCGATTCCCAGAATAATAATAGCCGTACTCAGATTATTGGTTCCTACCAGCCCCACAATGGGAAGCAATAAGATCATCGTCTTTGCCATAAACCAGAAACTGTCTTTCTTCTTTTTTTCATCACCAATAATTTTTGCCAGAAAAATCACCACCGCAGCTTTTGCAAATTCCGAAGGCTGAAAAGATAACGGTCCTAAAGCCAGCCACCGCCGGGATCCATTGTATTCCTGTCCGAAAAAAAGTACCGCAGTGGACAAAGCTAATGATGTCAGATAAATGGGAACTGCAAATCTGACAATCTTATGGTAGTCCATCTGCGATACCAGATAAAGCGCCATCAGCCCCAGCGCTGTGGCAAATAATTGTTTTTTAAAGTAATATGCCGGATCATGGAACTTTACCCTGCCATTATAAGCGCTGGTACTATACAAAAGTACCAATCCAAGAATCAGCAGCAACAATACCAGAGCCAGTAATATTCCGTCCACCCTGTTCGTCTTTCTTCTCTTATCCAACCGGGCCTCCCACATTCCCCTTTTGTTCATCATATGTAATTTTTTCCCTCTTCATACCTCCTTTTGAATTCCCTTCTTTTAAATATTTTTTCAATATTCTGAAAATCCATAACCTTCCTCAAAGGGAAAAATATTCTTCATATCCTCTGGAACAGGCGCTGCCCATGTACACCTCTCTCCTGTGATCGGATGTTCCATATATACTCCCCAGGCATGAAGCGAAGCTCTTGCTATTTTCTCCTCTGCTTTACCATATAATCTGTCTCCCACCAGCGGATGCCCCTGCGCGCTCATATGAACCCGAATCTGATGGGTACGCCCCGTCTTTAAAGTAAGTTTCACCAGCGATATCCCATCCCGGCTATCCAACACCTGATAATCCGTACAGGCATATTTCCCCCGGGAATCCACCTGCATTTTCAAATGATTCTGAGGGTCCGAAGCTAAGGGCAATTCCACCCGGTGAACTTTCCCATCTGTTTCCATTTTTCCACACACCAGGGCCAGATATATTTTTCCAAATCTCCCTTTTTCCCGTTGATTTTGGAGCCGGGCTGCCGCCACCTGATTTTTTCCAAATACCACCACGCCGGAAGTATCCCGATCCAGTCTTCCCACCGGTCTTATACTGTGTTCTTCTCCCTTTTGTCTGAAATATGATGCTACACCATTGGCAAGGGTATCTCCATAATGAACACCGCGGGGGTGAGTTACCACCCCCGCAGCTTTATTTACCAGAAGAATATCCTGATCTTCGTATATGATTTCCGGCTTTAATAAATTATCCTGCAAATGATCTGAGCTTTTCGCATTGCTTTCCAGACAAATTTCCACCCGATCTCCGGTTAATACCTGATCGGAAATCCGACAACGGACACCATTTTTTTTGATACCATTTTCCATAAATTTGGCTCTGCTGATCTGTTTTCTTGTGAAACCTCCCTGTCTTCGAAGCGCCATTTCCACAGTACTCTTTTCAGTTACCGTGATTTCATAAAATCTGCTCATCAATCATCTTCATCCTCATCTTCCATATTCTCCGGCAGAGCATACACGTATTCTTTAAACATTTTTCCTCTCTGCTCATAATTATCGAACTGTCCCCAGCTTGCACAGGCAGGAGATAATAAAACTGCATCTCCCTTTCTTGCCATACCGGCACAGATATTCACCGCTTCTTCCAGGCTGTCTGCCAGTATTGTATTCTTGAAACCACAATTGTGAGCGGTTTCCTGAATCTTCTCACGGGTCTGTCCGATCAGCACCAGATACCGTACCTTTCCATCAAAGGATTCGATCCATTCTTCGTATGTGGAATCTTTATCATATCCGCCCCCAATCAGCAAAGTAGGACGGTTCATGGCCTGAATGCCTTTAATCGCCGCATCCGGATTGGTTCCTTTGGAATCATTATAATAAACAACTCCGTTTTTCTCCGTTACATACTCGATTCTGTGTTCCACAGCCGTAAAACTTTCCACACTGCTGCGGATATTTTCCACCGGAACACCGGCATAATAAGCCATGGCTGCCGCTGCCATAGTATTTTCATAATTATGACGTCCCAGAATTTTCAGCCGATCTGTGGAGGTAATCTTTATTTTTTCTTCCCCGGTGGAAAGGATAATATCCTCTCCCTCCAGATACACGCCCTCTTCCAAAGACTGAAGACTGGAAAAATATACCACCTTTGCCGGAATCTGCTTTCCAAATTCTCTCAGAGTCATATCCTCATAATTCAGCACACAAATCTGATCTTCATTCTGATTTTCAGTGATCCGTTCTTTTACCCGAATATATTCTTCCATAGTATGATGACGGTTCAGATGATCTTCTGTGATATTTAAAATAGCGCTCACCTGAGGCTGAAAAGCCTGAATGGTTTCCAATTGAAAGCTGCTGATTTCCGCCACGGTCACCGTATCTTCTTTCATATCAAGAGCCACTGAAGTATACGGAGTGCCTATATTTCCCACCACATATACACTGTCCAGATAATCACTCATGATCTTTCCCAGCATGGCTGTGGTAGTGGTTTTTCCATTGGTTCCGGTTATGGCCAGAACACGTCCTTTCCCCATCTGATATGCCAGTTCCACTTCTCCCCAGATCGTCAGTCCCTTTTCTCTCAACTGATTCACCAGCGGAAGATCTGTGGGAACGCCGGGACTTAATACCACCAGATCCAACTGCTCCATAAGCCGGGCAGGTAATTCTCCCAAAACCACAGAAACCCCGTTTCCATCCTGCAGCTTTTCCCGTATATCCTCCGGATTCAAATTTTCATTTCCATCATAAATAACAGGATTTGCTCCCACCTTTTTCAAAAGGTCAGCAGCTCCGATACCACTGATACCGGAGCCAAAAACCAATACATTTTTTCCATCTAATTTCATGTTTCTCTACCAAACCTTTCCCTACAGTCCCAGTAATGCGATCATACACAAAATTGCTGTAATCACAGAAAATACAGCTACGATTCTGGTTTCAGACCAGCCGCACAATTCAAAATGATGATGAATCGGCGCCATCTTGAATATTCTCTTGCCGCCTGTCTTTTTAAAATATGTAACCTGAATGATAACAGAGGCAACTTCCACCAGATAAATCAGACCTACGATAATAATAAACAAAGGCATTTGCAGCATATATGCTGTTCCGGCCACAAAGCCTCCCAGAGCCAGCGATCCGGTATCCCCCATGAAAACTCTTGCCGGGAATACATTGAAAAGCAAGAATCCCATTAAAGCGCCTACCACCGCACAGGTGATCGGTTCGATTCCGCTTTCGGTTCCTACGGCAACCACAGTAAAAAATGTAGCAACCATAATTGTCACGCTGGAAGCCAGACCGTCCAGACCATCTGTAAAGTTTACTCCGTTTACCGTACCAATCACGGCTACAAACAGCAGAGGAATCGCCAGCCAGCCGATATCCCAGTGATATCCTCCGGAAAACGGAACAATCAGACTCAGATCCACATCTGTAAACTTAATCAAATAAAATGCAAAAATACCGGTTACAATCAACTGACCAGCCATTTTCTGCATAGGCATCAGGCCGTCAGACCGCTTCAATACCACTTTCAGATAATCATCCAAAAATCCGATCAGACCAAATCCCAGAGTCAGAAATAAAATAGGGATGATCTTGGGATATCTTCCCACATACAACAGAGAAGTTATCGTGGTAGCAATCAGGAAAATCAACCCTCCCATGGTAGGAGTTCCTGCCTTTGACAGATGAGACTTCACCCCATCGGTCCGTTCTGTCTGAGACGCCTTTAATTTTCTCAAAAAAGGTATGATTACCGGGGCAAGAATCACGCTGATCACAAAAGAAATAATCACTGGAATCACAATTTTAAAATCCATAGTTCACCTCGTACTTCTAAACAGGAACGAAAATAATTTTTCTTCTGTTCAGTTATTTTATTTTTCTTTCTAAGTATAATACTTTTTCCCTCATTCATCAACTGTTTCATCCACTGGTTCTGTCTTTTCCAGGCCCATATAGGGAAGAATGTTGGCGAATATATTCTGTATCACCGGAGCCGCTATCGTTCCCCCATAGTAAATTCCCTGGGGATTGTATATGATACAGATTCCCAGCACCACCGGATCATCTGCCGGAGCAAAACCCAGAAAGGAAGAAATGTATTTATTTGCGCTTCTGGGCAATGTCTGGGAAGTGGCTGTCTTACCTCCCACCCGATATCCTTCCACCTGACCATTTTTTCCTCCTCCCTCTTTGACCACCATTTCCAAAGCATAGCGCATCTTTTCCGATGTTTCTTCAGAAAGAATCCGCTCTCCCTGACCATATTCATACGTTTTCACCCACTTCCCTTCCCTGTCTCTCACCTCCACACCAAAATGAGGGATAATTCTTCTCCCTCCATTAATAAGAGAAGCTGCTGTTGTTGCCAACTGTATGGGCGTAATCTGAAAAGATTGGCCAAATGCCATTGTGGCAAGTTCCACTTCTCCGATATTTTCTTTTTTATGCATAATTGTCCCTGCTTCTCCTGGCAGATCAATTCCCGTTTTTTCCATCAGTCCAAATTTTTCAAAATACTCATAATATTTATCCACTCCCATTCGCATGGCCACATCAATAAAAACCGGATTACAGGAATTTTCTATCCCCTGGACAAACGTTTCTGTTCCGTGTCCCGTCCTTCTGGCGCAGCGGATTCTCCGGTCTTCCACCACCCGGTAACCGGGACAGTGAAAGGTATCTTCCATTGTTACCGCGCCGGATTCCAGCCCTGCTGATGCAGTAATAATTTTAAAAGTAGAGCCGGGTTCATATGTATCGTTGATACATGTATTTCTCCACATTCTGTTCAGACGTTTCTGATATTCTTCTGAGGAAAGTTCTGATCTGGCTGTACCATCATTTAACTGAAACGGTTGATTCAAGTCAAATTCCGGCACATTGACACAGGCATAAATCTCACCATTTTTCGGGTTTAAAAGAAGAATGGAAACGGCATCTGCCTCCTTTTGTTCCATAACCCGTTCAGCTTCCTGCTGGGCATAAGCCTGTATATTCCGGTCCAGACTCACATACAGATCATATCCCGCAGCCGGTTCCACCCGTCCTTCCCCCATTCCATTTAACTCTATCCCTCTGGCATCTGTGGTGGTAAGTATCCTTCCATTGATTCCTTTTAATATTTCCTCATACTTTACCTCAAGACCTATAATGCCCTGATTATCACCCCCGGTAAACCCCAATACTCTGGACGCCAGATTTCCATAAGGGTAATACCTTTTAAAATCCTCGTCCACTTTCACCCCTGCCAGATTATACTCCCGTATTCGATCCCCGGTTTCTTTGTCCACATTTGTTTTTACTTTTTCAATAGAAGAAACCTTTTGCACTCTTTTTTCCGCTTCTTCTCTCGTTATCCCCAATTCTTTCACCAACATTTCTGTCACTTTTTCCGGTTCTTCAATCTGACTGTGAATCACAGAAATGGTACACACTGTCTTATTGGCGGCCAAAACAACCCCATTTGCATCCAGAATCCTTCCTCTGGCCGCTTTTATTTCCCGTTCTCTTTCATGAAGATCATCTGCTTTTTCTGCATAATAATCGGAACAAAATATCATCAGATATACCAGACGTCCAATCAGTCCCATCAACAGACAAACACAGCAGACAAATACCACCACCGTTTTTTTCTTGTGAAAGGTTCTATTTTTTTCCATAAAAAACCTCACAGAAGCTTTCCCTAAAGTGTATGGACTCTTCTGTGAGGTTATGACTGTCAGTTGCCGTTTTCCAGACCGGCTTCCTGATTCGTTATTCCATTGTCTTCTAATTTATTATTCAGATCAGTCTCTGAATTATCTTCCGGGGGCGCCGGAAGATTGGGATCATCTGCTCCTTCTTTGATAACGCCTTCCTGAAGCTCTCCCGTTTCACCTTCTGACTGTCCGCTTTCTCCCCCCGAAACTTGTCCATCTTCCTGTTTTTCTCCCTCAGGCTGGAAAGTATCTTCCCCTTCCGCTGTAGGATTCTTTGCCTTTTCCTCCGCCAGTTTTCTGTTTTCTTCTGCCTTCTGAGCGATATAATTTTCCAGATATGCCATTCCTGCATTTTCTTTTTCTTCTGCATCTTCATCCGGGAAAATATTCAGATAAGGGAGAATTTCTGTCATAATTCCCTTATAAATATACTGGGCGTACTTACTGTCTGCCTGATAATCCACATTCGGTTCATCCACAACCACATATACCACCACCTGAGGATTATCTAATGGCGCAAATCCGACAAAGGATACCAGATATTTTCTGGTTTTATCTGCTTCAGACAATTTCTGGGCTGTTCCTGTTTTTCCTCCCATACTGTAACCACTGACCTTCGCGGCATTTCCTGTTGCTCCTTTTTCCATAACAGCCGCCATATATTCTCTGATTCTGGAAGAAACTTCAGATGATATGGTCTGCTTCATCAGCATAGGCTCCACATTTTCTTTTACATTTCCATTTTCATCCAGAATTTTACTCACCACATGAGGACGATAATAATATCCTCCATTGATAACGGAACAAAGAGCCGCCACCTCCTGTATCATAGTACAGGTATAACCCTGACCAAATGATGCGCTGGCCAATTCTGTACTTTTCGTCCCTAACCGATCCGCCGTATGAATGATACCAGCGGCTTCCCCGGGAAGATCGATTCCCGTGGCACTTCCGAAATTAAATATTTTCTGATATTTCAAAAACTCTTCCGCACCCATCTGATCTGCGATCTGCATCATGGCATCATTGCAGGAATTTGCCATAGCCTGTGCCAGAGTCTGTTCTCCGTGAGCGCCCGGGTAAATGGAACAACGGATTCTCGTTTCTCCAAACATCTGATAACCATCACAAAGGAAAGTATCATTTGGAAGAATAGAATTATCCTCCAAAGCCGCCGCCACCGTCATAGGTTTTACTGTAGATCCCGGCTCAAACGCATCACTGATACAGAAATTTTTCCATATACTGTACAGATTATCCAGCATAGTATCTTCATTCATTGCCTGAATCTCTTCCTGAGTAAAAAAAGGTTTCAGGTTTCTCGGATCATTCAGATCAAAAGACCGATCCGTAGCCATAGCCAGAATTTCTCCATTATTGGGATCTGCCACCACCACGCCAATATTTTTTGCTCCCGCTTCTCCATTAGGACCATTTGCAAGACCATCCGACAATTCTTTAATGTACTTTTCAACAATCTGCTGTATGGTCACATCAATGGTGGAAATTACGCTGTTTCCGTCAATC
Organism: Eubacterium sp. UBA3279; assembly: GCA_002361775.1. GTDB lineage: Bacteria > Bacillota > Clostridia > Lachnospirales > Lachnospiraceae > Oliverpabstia. Next base: position 33,619 of record DETV01000078.1, on the reverse strand, counting down.
GGCTCAATAATCGTCTGCTCCACATCCGCATCCTCATTAAAGTAACCGTATTGTCTTCCGTTCACTCCGTTGAGAGTACCGGAATAATATCCTTCAATTCCCCAGTCCGCAGTATCTCCCGTATAGGTAAATCCCACCAGATGACTGGCTGTAGAACCCATGGGATAGGTTCTGAGATAATTTTCTTCGAACCACACGCCCTTCACATTCCTGATATCTTCCTGCTCTTCTTTGGTTAGCTCTTCTTCCTCTTCTTCCGTGATTTCAAGATAATCTTCGAAGGCTTTCTTTTCTGTGATAGGCACATTAATTTTCATAATCTGATACTGGCTGCTTTTTGTGTCTTCATTTTCCAGCTTATCCCGGATAACCTCCTCATCCAGCCCCAGTATCTTTACCATGGCATTAATTGTGGGTTCAACGTAATCCTCATCATAGTTTACCACTTTGCAGTCCAGGATTACTTTATACACCTTTTCACTGGTAGCAAGTACTGCCCCGTTTCGATCTTTAATGTCTCCTCTTTTAAAAGGAATCACCCTGCTGTCATATTTTTGCTGCGACTGACTTAATACCTGTTTTTTGTACTTATTTCCTTCACTGGCATTGATATACGTTATTCGAACGCTCAAACCTACTAAAGCCAGTACAACTGCACCAAACAGCCACACCAGCTTCTTTCGCATTTTCCCATTTATTTTTCTCGTTGAAAACGGATTTTTTCTTTTTTTTCTTTTTCTTCTTTGCACACTCTCACCTATTCTGTTTCAGGTACATCCCGATATTGTCTTACATAGCTGTTTTCTGCTGTGTCAAACTGATAGATCTGATCCTGTTTTGGATAATCCATATCCAGACGGTTCATTGCAATATTCTTAATGTATTCTAAATCCACGGATGCCAGAACACTGTTATAAAGAGCATCATTGTCAGCTTTCAACTGACTGATATTTGACTCAATTACAGCGATCTGTTTCGTCTGTGTTGTAATTTGCGATTTTAATTGTAAATACCGTACGCACATAAACAATGCTGCTGTAGAAATCGCTGCCAGAAATAAAACATAACCTCTGCTCATTCTGCTGGCTCTTGCACGATTTTTCGATGCAGTACGGCTCACCGTTTTTTTTACCGGTTCTTCCTGTGGTATGGCCTGAATTTTTCTGACGGCATTCCCTTCATAGATATACCGTTCATACTGATCCGATCCTGAATTTACCCTTCTTTTATTGTTGGCCATTGTTGCTTGTCTCCTTTAATCATGAGGAATCTGCCGTTCAAAAACCCTCAATTTGGCGCTCTGTGAACGACTGTTCCACTCTAACTCTTCCTGGGATGGAAGGATCGGCTTCCTTGTTATCACCTTTCCTTTGGATACATTTCCACATACACATACCGGAAAATTCTTAGGACATGTACAGGGATTTTCATTTCTTCGGAAAATCGTTTTTACAATTCGATCCTCCAGAGAATGGAAGGTGATCACACAGATTCTTCCTCCATCATTCAAAAAATCAATCATCCCGTCCAGAGAATCCCGCAGCACATCCAATTCATGATTCAGTTCAATCCGAAGCGCCTGAAATGTCCGTTTTGCCGGATGACCGCCTGTTGCCCTGATTTTCATGGGAATTGCCCGCTTAATGATCTCTGTTAATTCTCCCGTGGTATGGATAGGCTTCTCTGCCCTTGCCAGACAAATATGTTTTGCAATATTTTTTGCAAACTTGTCCTCTCCGTAATCCCGTATAATTCTGTACAGATCACTCTCACTGTACGTATTCACTATATCTTCCGCGGTAAGATCCTGTCTCTGATCCATCCGCATATCGAGGGGAACATCCTCCCGATACGTAAATCCCCGCTCTGCATTATCCAATTGATATGAGGATACTCCCAAATCCAGCACAATTCCATCTACAGAGCTGATTCCCCTTTTTTTTAACTCCGGAACCATGCTGCAATAATTGCTGCGGATAATCGTCGTCCGATCACTGTACTCCCGCAGACGTTCTGTAGCCGCAGTTATCGCAGCATCGTCCTGGTCTATTCCTATAAATCTCCCCGTGGCAGATAATAATTTGCATACTTCCAGGGCATGCCCTGCCCCACCTAAAGTTCCGTCCACATAGATACCATCCGACTTTACATTCAGATTATCAATGGTTTCTTTCAGTAATACGGATTTATGTTTAAATTCCATAGTCCTCTCCTTTTCATCAGATGACTATGCCCATTTCCTGCATGTCTTCAGCAATAGCATCCATATCATCGTAATCGTTATTTTCACTCCACTTCGCTTTACTCCAAACCTCAATCCGGTTCAGATTACCAGTAAGTACCACATCCTTCTCCAGACCTGCAAATTCCCGAAGCGTTGCCGGAACGAGAATCCTCCCCTGCCGATCCAGTTCACAGACAGATGCTCCTGCCACGAAAAATCGTGAAAATTTTCTGGCATTCTTGTTGGTAAGTGGTAAAGCTTCCAGTTTTTTCTCAAAGATTTTCCATTCTTCCATTGGATAAATAGAAAGGCAGCCATCCAGACCTTTGGTCAGCACGAATTCCTCTCCCAGGTCTTCGCGAAATTTGGACGGTATAATTAATCTTCCCTTTGTGTCAATTGAATGACTATACTCTCCCATGAACATAGAATTTACCCTCTTTGGAATATTCAGCAATTCTCTGCAAAACAAAGAATCCTGTTTTTGGAGCCTCCGGTTTCTCCCCAACCGTTCATGCTTCTCCTTCTTTTTGCCCTTAACCCTTCCAGACAAAAAGAAATCCAAAACATTTTATCTGCTCCGTGACACTTTTGGATTATGCTGCCACACTTCCTCCCTTTTGTGCCACTTTCCTCCACTTTCTACCACTTATGGTTTTATTCTAAACCAAAAAAGGAAAGAATACAAGGGTAAATTTTGGAAAAAACACTTCTTTTTTCGAGTTTTCCACAAAAAAACACAATATCTTTTGTGAAAAATTCACTGTATCCACCATATCTTGTGTCAACCCTATTTCTTAAATATTTATTACGTTCATTTTTTCTTTCGGTGGGAGATTTTCCCACAAAAACTCCATTTTTCATAAATTTTAAGCAAAGTGGAGCCAGTTCCCAAATTTCCTCTCTTTTTCTGTGTATTCGAATCATATATTTGAGGAAAAATCCCAAAAAAACCAAAAAATCCTTTAAAATTCCATGCTATTGGCTTTGGTACGATTTCATACTATAATGTCCATGGTACGAATTCGTACTATATTTTCAGCTATACATTTTTAACTCACCCACTCTATCAGACAGAAAGGAGCTTACTATGAACACAAAAGTCTCAAAAGAATTGAAACGATACAATTATCTCTTTGGCGAAACCGGCGCAGCCTACCACCAGCTCTACCGCCGCCTGGGTCAATCCGACAGCTCCATTTCCATTCTCTATATTCTTCTGGAAAATGACGGAAGCTGCCTTCTTCAGAAAATATGCAATTACACCGGCCTTTCCAAACAGACTGTAAATTCTGCTTTAAGAAAATTAGAACAGGAAGAAGTCCTCTATCTGGAAGCCGCTGATGCCAAACATAAAATTGTTCATCTTACTGAAAAAGGAATGGAATTGGCCAACAAAACCGCCGGGAAAGTCATTGAGATAGAGAATGATATCTTTGCTTCCTGGCCCCGGGAAACCTTGGAACAATATATTTCTCTTACCGAAAAATATTTATTATCATTAAAGGAACAACTGAATTATGAAGAAAAACATAATACAACTATCTGATCATTTTACTTTTAAACGATTACTGCGATTCACTTTTCCCGCCATTATAATGATGGTATTTACTTCTTTATATACCATGGTGGATGGATTTTTCGTCTCCAACTTTGTAGGAAAAACCGCTTTTGCAGCCGTCAACTATATCATGCCCATCCTTTTGATTTTGGGAGCTGTAGGACTGATGTTCGGTACCGGTGGTTCTGCCTTAATCTCGAAAACTCTTGGAGAAGGGAAAAAACAATTAGCCAGCGAACTTTTTTCTATGGTAATTTATACTCTGATAGGATTCAGTCTCATACTGGCTGCCGCAGGAATCCTCTTTCTTCGCCCCATTGCCCAAATCATGGGAGCCGATGGACAACTTCTGGAAGACAGTCTTATATATGGAAGGGCCATTCTTGCATCACTGCCGTTTAATATGCTTCAGTATGGTTTTCAATGTCTCTTTGCCTCAGCAGAAAAACCACATCTGGGCTTATATATTACAGTTGCTGCCGGTATGACCAATATTTTACTGGACGCCCTCTTTGTAGCCGGTTTTCACTGGGGACTTGCTGGAGCCGCTATCGCCACTGCTGTCAGTCAATTCGTAGGAGGCGTACTTCCCCTGCTATATTTTTCCAAAAAGAATACCAGCCAATTACGACTGGTAAAATGCCATTTTAACGGCAGAGCGCTAAGAAAAATATGCATCAACGGCTCCTCTGAATTCATGGGAGAAATGTCTTCCTCACTGGTCAGTATTCTGTACAATCTTCAGTTAATGGCTTATGTAGGCGAAGACGGAGTGGCAGCCTACGGAGTTCTTATGTATGTGGCCTACCTTTTTCAGAGTATATTTATCGGATATTCAATTGGGGGCGCTCCCATCGTAGGATACCATTATGGAGCAGGAAATCATGAGGAATTAAAAAATCTCCGAAAAAAAAATCTCACAATAATCGCCATATTTTCGCTCCTGATGTTTTTTTCCGGACAGGTTTTGGCTAAACCCATGTCCAAAGGATTTGTGGGCTATGATTCCACTCTGTTCGATATGACAGTCCATGCCTTTATCCTGTTTTCTTTTTCCTTCCTGATGTCCGGATTTTCCATCTATGCATCCTCTTTCTTTACTGCTTTGAATGATGGAGTAACTTCCGCCCTCATTGCATTTTTGAGAACCTTCATTTTCCGCTGTATACTGGTTCTTCTGCTTCCACTGCTGTGGGGATTGGATGGTATCTGGCTGTCTGCAGTATTCGCAGAAATCCTGGCCCTTCTTGTTTCTTTCGGATTTCTGGTTGGAAAACGAAAAAAATACCACTATTAAATATAAAATCAGGGACGAAGCAGCCTCATTTCTGCTGCTTCGCCCCTGAAACATTTCTCTGGGATTTATACGTTAAAACGGAACAGTATTACATCTCCGTCTTTTACAATATATTCTTTTCCTTCCATTCTCACCAGACCTTTTTCTCTGGCTCCCGCATAAGAACCACAATCCAGAAGATCCTGATAATTTACCACTTCTGCCTTGATAAATCCACGCTCAAAGTCTGTATGGATTTTTCCTGCTGCCTGTGGAGCTTTCGTTCCGATTTTAATTGTCCATGCTCTTGTTTCATCCTCACCGGAAGTAAGGAAACTCATCAGCCCCAACAACTCATAGCTGGCTTTGATCAGTTTTTCCAGACCAGACTCCTGAATTCCCAGATCTTCCAGAAACATTTTCTTCTCATCATCATCCAGTTCTGCAATCTCCTGCTCAATCTGAGCGCAGATTACAAATACACCGCTGTTCTGTTCTTTCGCAAGTTCACGAACTGCCTGCACATGAGGATTGGATGCTCCGTCATCTGCCAGATCATCTTCTGTTACATTTGCAGCAAAAATCACAGGCTTTCCTGTAAGTAAATTGTACTCTCCCATCCAGGCTTTTTCGTCCTCGTCTTCCACTTCCAGAGAAATCGCCGGTTTTCCTGCTTCCAGATGTTCTTTGATTCTCTTCTGCAATTCCAGTTCTTTTGCCGCTGTCTTATCCATACGGGCAGTTTTTGTTGTTTTTGCAATTCTTCTTTCCAGAATCTCCAGATCTGAGAAAATCAGCTCCAGATTGATTGTTTCAATATCTCTCACCGGATCAATGTTTCCATCCACATGGATAACATTGGAATCCTCAAAACAACGAACCACATGCACAATAGCATCTACTTCACGAATATTTGCCAAAAACTGGTTTCCAAGACCTTCTCCTTTGGAAGCTCCCTTTACCAGTCCGGCAATATCAACAAACTCAATAACAGCGGGAGTCACTTTCTTAGAATGATAAAAATCTCCTAACAATTGTAATCTTTCATCTGGAACCGGAACAATACCTACATTCGGGTCAATTGTACAGAAAGGATAATTTGCGGACTCTGCTCCAGCCTTTGTCAGTGAATTGAATAATGTACTCTTACCTACGTTTGGCAAACCTACGATACCTAATTTCATATTTATCTTTACCTGTTCAGAAACCTTTGATTTATGAGGGTTTCTGCCTTTCTTTATATTTTTATTACACCCTTTTTACACTTTTTTTCAACTTTGGGTGTAGTTGCTTCAAATTGTTGAACAGCCTTTGCCTTTTATTTTTTCCCATAGCGTACTCCTTTCACATAAAAAAAAGGAGTCCAACGCAAATATAAAGTATATCACAAGGACTCCGTTTTTTCAATCTTAATAGACAAATATTTCAGTCATTAAAGGCTATACAATCAATTCTCGACGAATGTATTCCTCAATTTACCATTCTGTTAATATGCTTTTTCGATTAGTAAATCAGATGGCTTTTTCCGTCTGTCTTACTATAAACTATGCTTCTCCGCATTGATTATTTTTGACTCTGCCAGATTTTTTAAAGTGCCAAGTATTCCTCTCGCTTCGCCTTGTGTTTCTCCATCACTGATGTTGGCAATATGTTCTCCCACCATCTGAACTGCTGATTTCTGTTCCGGGCTGCACTGAACAGATGCACAATTGGCAATCTGGAGTTTTTCCAAAATCATTTCCGGCGAAACCTCCTCTTTGATATTTAAACGTGCGCAGTTCTTCACCATCACTCCTTCTTCCGCCAATTCCAGCATTTTTCTGTCTACAGTAAACAATAGTATATTTTTCACCATCTTCCCTTTTACGATCACCAGATTTTTATACTCTGCATCCAAACTACAGAAAGATTCTGCCTGGCTGCTCAACAGGAAAACTTCCCCATTCACATAAAGTTGTTTGATTTTTTCCATCCATAGAGTGCTATTTTCATCTAATGTAAGGGAACCGTCAATATATAATGTATTTCCATATTTACTGACCAATGCTTCGTTCAGAACAGCATCGCCCTCCACATAAGCATATCCGACTGGAACGACTTGCAGTTCGATATTCTCATCAAACATTCCAATCACCTCTGGAATCAATTCTTCTCTGGTCAATACGGATTTTGTAATGAAATGGATATTTTTCTTATTTAATGTTTCCATGTCTATCTTTGTATCCAGGATTTTTACTCTTTTATTTGCAAAATATACTCCATTTTCTTTCGCACGCAGATGAAAATAAGAATCCATCTCAAAATCATTTTTTAATTCAATACAGTTATCGGGAATTATCACAGTTTCTCCGTTCACCTGGATATTATCCAGAAAAACAGCCATGCTTCTTGGACATCTGACACTTCCGTTTACCTGAATCATTTTATATTGTTTCAATACTTCCTGTGTTCCCTGTCCAATGCGAAGATTCCCATTTACAAGAAGCACTGAGTTTTTCTTAACGGCCACATCTCCTGTGATTTCATAACTTCCGTTTACAGCGGAAAACTCCGCATCTCCCTCTATTTCCAGAATTATTTCCACATTTTCCGTAAGGGGTAAATGATGAAAAACTTCTTTGCTGTGTTCGTTCACCAGAAGTATTTCTGCATTCAGAATAATCTGTTCATACCCTGCATAGTGTTCTTCTTTTATCTTTCTTGCATCGCAAATCTCGCTGTTGATAATTAAATTTTTTTTCATATTCTCATTTTCCTTTCCGTTTCTATTCACTCCAGATTTTCCGCAGATGCTTTCTTGCCAAAGCAAGCCGGGAACGTACAGTACTGTCTGGCAACTGAAATAAGTTTCCGATTTCTGCGGAAGTGTAACCTTCCAAATACCGCATAACAAACAGGAGCCTATCTTCATCCGGTAATATATTCAGCATCTGAAAGCAGTCAATCTCTGTATATTCCCCTGTTTCCTGAGCTGTTTCCGGTAAAGTCTCTGCTGTGGTTTCAAAAGCACCGTGACGGACATAATCTACATATAGATTCCGAATGGTCCGGTACAGCCAGGCTCTTTGCTGTCTCTGGTTTAAATTTGCAAGTACATCTTCATGATTCATAGCCCGTACATAGCCTTCCTGAACCAGGTCTTCTGCCAGTTCCCCCTTGCCGGTCATATTCCTGCACCAGGCAAGCAGTTCCTTGGAAAACTCTTGATACAAATGCTCAATCACGGTTTTTCCTCCCTTCCGGTTCTATTTTTGTTTCAGGAATTCCATTTACATAAATAGAACGTATGAGAAGCCTGAAGTGTTGAAAGAAAAATGAAAAATTTTTAAATCCTTTGAAATATTTTATCAATGTATATCTTTTCTGGTGTAATGCAAATAGGCAACAGTAATTCCTATGATACCCATTACTATTCCTATAGTCACCATGGTACCATCCAGTTTTCCGTTGCTTACAATATCTGCTCCCTCACAATAGCCAAAAGGCGTTATGTATTTCAAAAATTCAGCGCTCTCAGTAATATTGGCAATCAGATTTAAAAAATACATCATTGTCGCAATGCCAAGTCCCACACCCATACTTCCTTTACGCAAAAAAGCAGAAATACCAAAACAAATACCTAATAATTCAATTTGAAGCAGATAGTACGCCAAATGCAGTAAATTCACTTCTTTCCAGGGAATCTCCTCACCGATCATAGTCATGGAGCCTACTGAAACAGCATAAATAATCAGGTTTAACGCCGTAATCTGAATAAATACTGCGATCAGCTTTTCCGTGATTATCCTTATCCGACTGACAGGATGTACCAAAAGAAACTCCGCCGTTTTATCCTTTTCTTCTTTTGCCAGAATACCGACGGCACAAAGTACTGCATAAAATGCTCCTCCGAGTCCCAGAATATTCCCGCATTCGATAGCATAAAAACCAATCAGCGTGCCAAAATTCAACCGATCCATACCAAAGGCCGCAGTAAATGATCCCATAGAAGCGAAGGTGTCACTGATACTTTCCATCTGTCCCTTCATTTCCGGGAAAAGAAAAACGCAGACCATCAGCAAAAATCCGATGACGGCTGTCCATATCAGAAATGAAGTTTTTCCCTGCTTCAATTCGTGTTTTACAATCGTCATACGGCATCACCATCCTTTTCGTAATAATGGAGAAAGATTTCTTCCAGATCCGGCTCTGTGATCGTCAAATCGCTTACCTGGGAAGCAGATAAAGTCCGAAGCAACTCATTGATATCCCCGTTGAAAAGAAAACTGATAGAATCCCCGGAACTTTTCCTGTCGCAAATTCCCTTCAGTTCATTTAAGTTTATCTGACCCTGAACTGTAATTCGTTTCGCATTTGTTTGGGAAAGTGCATCCACACTGTCACAGGCAATAATCCTGCCATCCCGGATAATTGCAGCGCGGGTGCAGTTACGCTGAATTTCTGAGAGGACATGACTTGACAAAAAAATCGTTGTTCCCTGTTTATTTCGTTCCTGCAATATATCAAAAAATTCTTTTTGCATCAGTGGATCCAAACCACCCGTTGGTTCATCCAGTATTAAAAGTTCAGGACAATGCTGCAGCGCACAGACGATGGAAACTTTCTTTCTATTTCCAAAAGAAAGCTCCTCTACCTTCCGTGTCGTATCAAGCTGCATTCGGTCACAAAGTAATTTTGTCTCTTCACTGCAATCTTTTTTACGCAGATCAGCCGACAATTTCAGAACCTCTTTCACTTTCATGCCGGGATAAAACGCCGATTCAGAAGGAAGATATCCGACTTTCCTCAAGATATCCTGTTTCTTTTTTACCACATCCATGCCAAATATCTGCGCATTACCTCCTGTGGGAAAAATAAGTCCCAGCATTGTACGGATTGTCGTGGATTTTCCTGCCCCGTTTGGTCCGATAAATCCAAAAAATTCCCCTTTTTTCACCGTAAGATCAAGTTCTATGATACCTCTGTTTTTTCCATAATATTTTGTTAATTTTCTAATCTGAATTGCATCCATAAGCTGTTACCTATTCCTGTTAAAATGGGGCGCTCCATTTCTCCTGTATAAAGAAATGAAACGCCGCCAAGTAAGTTTTATGATATCTCAGGATATGCCCCGTATCTTATCTCATTCTTACCTTCAATGTTTTGATTTCATAAGGTTTCAACACAAATTCTGCTTTGTTTTCTTCAAATCTTACAGGTGTCTCTCCTTCTTCCATCATATTACATTCACATACTGCTTCCAGTGTTTTCGGGAATGTAAGTGTCACAGGAGTTCTTCTGTTATAACATTCATACAGTCTGACAATCATATCTTCAGAATCTTCTGCTTTTTTCACTACCTCAACCACTGCATTTTCCTGATCTGAAGTTACCAGAGAATATACCGCCGGCTGATCTCCTGCTTCATTTTCTTTCCATACAGCAGTCAGCGGATTATTCAACTGATATGCCTGCGTAACGGTACCTGCTTCTCTCCAGTCTCCCTGATGAGGATAAATCGCATAGGTAAACTCATGTAATTCTTTATCAGCTTCCGGATTCGGGTGGATTGCTGATTTCAGCATGGACATTCCGATCACGCCTTCCCGTACGCTGACACCGTATTTACAGTCATTGAGCATACTCACACCGTAACCGTTTTCAGATACATCCAGCCATTTATGATGACATACTTCAAATTTTGCGAAATCCCAGGATGTATTGGAGTGGGTATCGCGTTTCACATTACCGTACTGGATATCAAAGGTTGCCTCGTTGGTATGTACATCTACCGGGAAGTAATCTTTTACAAAAATCTGATGTTCTTTCCAATCCACTACGTTCTTAATATCAATTCTCGCCAGATCTTTATATATATAAATATATTGTGTAATTACAGAATCCAGGTATTTTCTTTCCACTTTTACACAAGCTCTTACCGGACCATTTTCCACAACTTCCATGGATTCTACCTGATCAATATCCCAGGATTTTTCTGTGTAGTAATTATTTACATCCCATGCATCATAGTTGTGGGGACGATCCTCATAACTTACGATCACATTGCCGGCCTGACCTTCTTTTAATACCTCACGCTGTGCTTTCTTGTCAAAAATCCGTGCAAACTGACCTTTTTCATTGTATTCTACACGGAAGAAATTATTTTCCATTTCTGTTGTAGACACTGTCATTGCAGGTGTCAGATCAACTTCTTCTTCTTTCACAGTATAGGTTTTGTATCCTTTTCCCGGAACTCCTTTTGCAAAGAATACCCATGTGCCATCCATGGTTTTCTGTACAGGAAGTTTCTCCTCGCCGTCGTAAACAGCCGGCGCTGTCATTCCTTCCGGAAGACTGAATGTCACCAGTTCTGCTGCCTGCGCGCTGTTAGGATTGTACACAACCAAAGAATGTTTCGGCGCATTGATATGTTCTGCAATATGCGTCAGTGTTTCTCCTGTCATTTTTCTGCCGGCTGCCAAAATTCCTTCATATTCTTCTTTGGAGTCATCATATACTTCTTTGATGGAAGAACCAGGCAAAATATCATGGAACTGGTTTCTCAGGATAACTTCCCATCCCTCATGCAGTTCTTTTTCCGGATAAGTACCATCGCAAAGCTGTTTATCCAACATTGCAAACATTTCTTCGTTCTGATATGCAAATTCAGAACGTCTGTTATATTTTTTATTCCTTCCCATAGAGGTGTAAGTTCCTCTGTGATATTCCAGATAAAGTTCTCCCACCCAGGTAGGAAGATATTTTTTACCTGTTACATTTTTATCCAGAGTTTCAAAGAATTCTTTGGATGTTGCCATCTTTGTTCTTGGCGCTCCCGGGATACCCTGTTCCAGACGACGCTGATTCTCCAGCATATCTTTTGTTGCGCCGCCGCCTCCATCTCCAAATCCAAAGCAGCAAAGAACTTCTTCATTCAGATATTTCTGACTGTAACGTTTCCATCCGCCTTTCATCTGTGTAGGATTAATGTAACCGTTATATGTAGTGAAATGTTCCGTCTCAAATCCGCCTTCCACTGCTCCCTTATTGTAATCCCGTGTTGGTACAAAATGAGTCAGAACACGGCTGCCGTCAATTCCTTCCCATTCAAAAGTATCATACGGCATTTTATTAAACTCATTCCAACTGATCTTGGTTGTCATAAAATAGGGCAGACCGCATTTTTGCATAATCTGAGGCAATGCAGCAGAATATCCGAATACATCCGGCAGCCATAAGATAGAGTTATCAACTCCAAACTCTTCTTTGAAAAATCTCTGTCCATGAACAAACTGACGAACAAGAGCTTCACCGGAAGCAATATTACAATCTGCTTCTACAAACATACCACCTTCCGGTTCCCATCTTCCTTCTTTTACTCTCTCTTTGATCTGTTCATAAACTTCCGGCGCATTTTCCTTTACATACTTATACAACTGGGGCTGACTGGACATAAATACATATTCCGGATACTGCTTCATCAATTCCAGTACGGTAGAAAAGCTTCGCACAGCTTTATCCTCGGTTACCCGCAGTGTCCAAAGCCATGCGCAGTCAATATGGGTATGACCCACACAATAAACAATAGGACTTTTTTCTTTATCACAATGTTTCTCATAAAATTCTTTTGTGATATATTCCTGCGCTTTTTCCATGCTGGCATAATATTCCGGTGAACCTTCTTTTCTCATATCCAGCAGATTCAAAGATTCATTGACAGCCTGGATAATCGTGATATACGCCTGATCATCTTCAGAAAGCAAACGGGCTGTCTGATAAGGAACTTCCAGATCATAGTAGTATTTTTCTGTTTTCCGATCCAGAACTTTTAACATAGAATCCAGTTTCAGGCTGAAATTCTGATCGCCGGTAAATGCAGACAGGATGATGCGGTATGTATGTCCTGCTTCTGCGTTTTCTGTCAGAATTACTTCTCTGTGATTCACATCCAGTCCCTGGCGCAGTACTCCGTCCACAAAAATAGTAAACTGTGGATTTGTTGCATCCCAATCCCACTCTTTTCCTGTTTTCAGCTCAAAAACTGCACACTCTCCCGCAAATTCTTCCGGAATAGTCACAAATGTTTCAAACCAGTAGTATTCTCTGTGACCTCCCCAAATCTGCTCATGAGAAAATTTTTCCCAGGATGAAGTGTCCAGATTAGCCACATCCTGAAATCTCCCATCTGTGCGAATCATTTTGTAATCCTTGACTTCTGCCTGTTTAGGATAAATCTGAGCCTGAAGATACTCCAGCATTTTGCCAATTCGCTCTTTAAGTAAAATCATAAAAAACCTCCCTTTCTCTATTTCGTTTTTAATTTTTCTGCTTCTTTTCTCACTGCTTCCAGTTCTTCTTTCCCATCCAGGAAAGTAAATACCAGTTTTTTATTTTCTTTTGCAAATGGTTCCATCATATGGAGATCTCCTCTCTCCTCATGATATAACCGTCCATATACGCTGGAATTTGCCGGTTCCAGTCCTACCACGTAATCACCGGATGCCAGTGATTTCCACTCCATAAAATACGGCAGTTCTTTCTGGTTAAAAGTCAGTTTGATACCGATGCCCAGTTTTTCATTGACTATGGCTGCAAAGGTATTTCCCTCTTCGTCTGCTGCCAGACGATGCAAATAAACACATTCCGGCTCATTATCCACCGGCGCCTCCATGCGGTCATAGGTGTCTGCGTGAGCTTTCGCATCTTCATCCCGGGAGATTACTTCCAACGTAGGGAGTATGATCTCACACTCTTCTGATAACAGCGGCCATCCCATATTACAATGATATAAAATCATCATAGGTTCTTTCCGGAAAGACTGATTTTCAATCTCATCTTCCACGGTAATAGTTTTACCCGGATATGTGGTTGTGATTTTTCTCCGAAGCACCATATTTTCTCCGAAAAGCTCGGCCTCCCGCATTTCACCGGACACAGTCATGGTATACCCATCTTCTGTCCACACTGCGTCAGCGCCCAGATGTTCCGCCGGGGTGGTACGGATTCGTCCATGCATGGGATAATCTTTCCCGTCACTGGTACATGGAGGACAAATATTTTCCAATCCAGCCGTAAACATTAATCCCCCCATAATACTTCTCAAAGCTTCATCTCCATGGGTATCGTAATGATTCCGACCTGTAAGTCCCGGTTTGGAAAGAAAGCTGATATTTATTCCCCGGTAAGATACATCGGTAATATCCAGACATTTATCTCCCATGACAGTAAACCGTAAAGGACCATTTTTTACTTCATAGGCTTTCATCTGTTCCGCCCGCCCCTCTGTATAAGTGAGGGGACGGATCTTAGCCACTTGCTGAATACTTCCTACATGACGATGCAAATCTTCTCTTTTCATGAATTATTTCCCTTCTTTCATGCTCAGTGCAAATAACGCAAACAGAGAATTTGCCCAGGCAAACCATTCTCTTGTGAATGCTTCCGGTTTTTCACAGTGGAAACCTTCGTGCATAACTTCACAGCCTGCATCTGTAGCCAGAAGAGTTTTCAGCAATTCTTCTCTTTCCTGGCTGTCGTCAGAAGTCAGTCCCTGCATTGTCAGGGCAATATGCCAGATATACTGATCCGGTGTATGGGGACTTCCGATTCCTTTCGCGCAGCTTCCCTCGTAATAATAAGGATTTTTCTTACTCAAAACATAAGCTCTTGTATTTTTGTAAATCGGATCGCCTTTATCGCAGTAAGCCAGCCATGGAAGAGAAAGAAGACTTGGCACATTGGCATCATCCATCAGATTATAGTTGCCAAGACCATCTGTCTCATAAGCATACATTTTTCCGTATACCTCATCCTCTACAACGCCGTATTTCTGAATTCCTTCTTCGATCTGAGTTTTCAGCTCTGCAGCTTCCTCTGCCATTTTTTCATCCTGGTACTGTTCTCTCAGGAATTTTTCCATATATCCCAGCGCTACAGAAGCAAACATATTGGATGGGATCAAATAACCATATTTGCAGGCGTCATCACTTGGACGGAATCCTGACCAGGTCATTCCTGTGTAACCTACCGGTTCACCTTTTCCTTCACAACTGAGGGTATCGGAAGGAGGACAATTTACACGGATAAAGGAATATGCAGATTCTTCATGATGCTGCTCTCTTTTCCATACATCCAGAATATCACGGAAAGCTGTTTTTACTTCCGGTGTGAAAATATCAGACTCTCCTGTATTTTTCACATACTGTTCCATCAGCCATACAGGATAGCACAGGGAATCAATCTCATATTTTCTTTCCCAGTTCCACGGATTA
Source organism: Eubacterium sp. UBA3279 (assembly GCA_002361775.1). Lineage (GTDB taxonomy): Bacteria > Bacillota > Clostridia > Lachnospirales > Lachnospiraceae > Oliverpabstia. Next base: position 18,308 of record DETV01000078.1, on the reverse strand, counting down.
TATTCTGTAATATCTTTCTCCCAGCAATTTCCATTTGCTTCTTCGTTAAAAGCATTTGCATATGGATCGATATGAATATATTTTGCCTGTCTTGCGATCAGACCTTTTACCATATCCTTTAAAATCGGATATTCTTTCAGAAACGGAAGATAATGTACCACCTGAGCAGAAGAATCTCTCAGCCACATTGCAGCAATATCTCCGGTAAATACATAAGCTTCTCCGTTTTCCAAAAACTTTGTAGTTGTTTTTGCTGTGCTTACATAACAGTTTTCAAAAGTGCGGCGCATATGTTCATCATCCCAGTATGCCCCCTCTTTTTTCGCGATTTCTTCTACGGCTGCAATCAATGCCTGCTGTTTTTCCTGTACGTTCATACTTCTTACCTCTCTTTACACATTTTGCCTTTTTAATCCTGGCTCTGGATCATCACCAAAACTCCCTTTTCCCAGGAAATTTCTGCTGTTTCGCCGGTAATCTCATTGCTGACTCCCAGCCCCTCCAGATTCCGCAGATGATAGCGGTCCAAAGGATATTTAAAACCTTTCAGAGTCAATCCTTCCACCTCTTCTCCCAGAGGGAAAAATGACACATAGGTTCCAAATTGCTTTTCTTTTTCTATCGTAAACGGATTATTTACCGGAAGAGTAATCTGATTGTGACTGTCCACCATATAAGCAGGCACGCCTTTTTGCCAGCTTCTCTTCAATATATGAATATTACACAATACATGATCGATTCTGCTTCCTGTCGCTCCCAGAATCCAGATTTCACTGCTCCCTGCTTCCAGGGCATGATCCAGGGCAATACAGGTATCCGTGGAATCTTTCACCGGATTATACTCCCGAATGGTTATCTGGCTGTTTTCCCGATACCACTCCAGAATCTCCCCTGGAAGACTGTCAAAATCTCCTACGATATAATCAGGAAAAATCTGATGCTTATAACAAAATTTCATTCCCCGGTCAACTCCCAGAAGATAATCCGGTTTTATTTTTTTTATAAAAGAAAGGGCAAAATCTTCTTCGATATTGCCCCCGGTTAAAATCAATGTTTTCATTTTATTCCACTTTCCCCCATCATTGTCATCAGTTCCCGGGCGTTTTCCTGAATATTACCGCCAAACACAGAAGAACCTGCTACAATGATATTTGCCCCTGCATCCAATACGGTGGGAAGTGTCTGCCGATTGATTCCACCATCCACCTGAATATCCACATCCAGGCCGGCTTCCGTCACCATTTTTTTCAGTTTTCGTACCTTTTCCGTACACGTTTCAATATATGTCTGTCCTCCAAATCCCGGATTTACTGTCATGATCAGCACCATATCCACCAGAGGCAGTACGTATTCCAGAACGGACAGAGGCGTTGCGGGATTTAAAGCTACTCCAGCTCTCATTCCTGCTTTTTTGATCAATCGCAGAGTACTGTCCAGATGTTTGCAGGCTTCTGCATGGACAATTAACTGATCCGCACCGCAATTTTTAAAATCCTGAATATATCTTCCCGGTTCTTCCACCATCAAATGTACGTCAAAAAAAAGTTCTGTATGCTTTCTTATAGATGCGATCACTGGCATACCGTAAGAAATACTGGGAACAAAAGAGCCATCCATCACATCAATATGAAGCCATTTTACTCCTGCTTCTTCTACTTTACGGATGTCCTCTCCCAGACAGTTAAAATCAGCAGATAAAATAGATGGTGCCAAAATATTCATGTTAATATCTCCTTTTTTCCTTTTCTTTCAGTTCTTCATATAAACTTACATAATTTTCATATCTCTGGGAAGAAATCTTTCCCTTTTCCACTGCTTCTTTCACACAACATCCCGGTTCATGGACATGAACACATCCCTGAAACCGACAATTACCTTCGTACTCACGAAATTCCGGAAAATACAGACGAAGTTCTTCTTTTTCAATCCCCTCCACAAAAAGAGAACTGAACCCCGGCGTATCCATCAGATAGGTCTGCTCTCCCACGGTAATCAACTGAGAATGTCGGGTAGTATGTTTTCCTCTCTTCAGCTTTTTACTGATTTCCCCTGTCTCCATGTTGATTTCTTCCTGCAAAAGATTGGTGAGGGAGGATTTTCCCACTCCGGAAGGACCTGCCACTACCGTAGTCCTGCCCTCCAGAATTTTTCTCACCTGACTGATTCCTTCCTCCTGAAAAGCGCTGGTGACAAGAATCTGGTATCCACATTTTTCATAAATCCGGCACATCTGTTCCAGCTCCTTTTCTTCTGCCAGATCACTTTTATTAAAACAGATGATCACCGGGATATCCTGTTGTTCCATTGTAATCAAAAAACGGTCCAGCAGCACATAATTAGGATCCGGCTGTCGGACTGCAAATATTACCATGGCCTGATCCACATTGGCTGCTGCCGGACGGATCAGTTGATTTTTTCTGGGCAGGATCCGAATCAGATTTCCTGTTTTTTCCTCCTCATCCAGAACTTCTATCTCCACATTATCCCCCACCAGGGGTTTCATCTTTTCTTTTCTGAAAATTCCTTTCGCTTTACATTCATAAATTCCGGATTCTACTACATCCACGTAGTAGAATCCGGCAATTCCTTTTATAATCTTTCCCTGCATACTGTCACTCACTGCTGTTTAAACGGAACGTTCTGATAATGTCCCCGTTCCACATATGTTCCATCCACCAGTTCTTCCAGATAAATAGTTCCTGACTCCACCCCTTCTGCTCCTGCTGCAGTCAGAACATATCCGTCTTCCGGGAATGTGATCGGTGTACCGTCCAAAAGTACTGTTTCCACACTCTGTCCATTCACATTCTGAATCAGTCTCAGACGAACCGGTCCATCTGTGTAATTGGCAGGTTTTTTCAGCTTCACATTACATTTCCATTCCCCTGCAGGCGTCTCCGGTGAAACACTGGTCTCCGGTTCAGAGGTAACTTCCGGCGTAGGTGTTGCTGCCGGCGCATGATAGATCTGAATGGTGATCGTACTTCCCGGATCAACTTCCGTACCTGCTGCAATACTCTGATTTGCCACGCAGCCTTCATTTACTCCTGTTGCTTCAGAGGTAGATTCCACATTTACCTGGAATCCACTGTCCTGCAAAGTCTGTTTTGCTGTATTTTCATCCACATTAAATACATTTGGCACTGCCACCTGTTTATTTTCTTCTCCCAGGCTGACTACCAGTGTTACCGTCTGTCCTGGGGAAAGAGTAGTTCCTTCCTGAGGATTCACACTGATCACTTTTCCAATAGCCACTGTATCGCTATATTGCTGCTGAATAGAAGTTTCCAATCCCAACGCTTTGATTGCTGCCTCTGCCTGTGACTGAGTCATCCCTGTCACCTGCGGTACTGTAGGGGCATCAGAACCGGTACTTACTGTATAATTGATCACTGTACCGGGATCTACCTTGGTTCCCTCCGCGATTTCCTGGGACATAACCACTCCTGCTCCATATTCAGAGGAGGAACTTTCTCCTGTTTTATTCCCTTTCAGACCCAACTGTTCCAACAGTTCCAACGCATTCTCTTCTGTCTGTGTAAGCAGTTTTGGCACTGCCACCTGACCGTTTTCATCTTGCGCTGTATCCTGATCTTCTTCTTCCTGCTGCTCTTCTGTCTTCTGATTATCTTTATTGCTGTCTCCAACTTTTATAAAACCTGCTGCCTTCGCAATAAAGAAAATCAAAATACAGATAATAATGGCTCCTATGATAAATCCGCCGATTGTCATGGCTTTTTCCAGTTTGGAACTGATCTCACCATCTTCTTCATCGTCGTCATCATCCTCATCATATCCATCAGTATCCTCATCCTCTTCTTCATACTCTTCCTCATCTTCGTAAGAGGAATTTCTCTGAGGAACCGCATAACCGGAACGACCCTCCCGAATATCATTCAATTCATCCTGAGAAAGCATTACCGTCTGCGCATGGCTGGATAAGGGTGTAAGAGTAACAAAATTTCCATTGGGATCTAAAAGTGAATGTTTCAGATCCTCTATCACCTCTGACATACTGGAATATCTTCTGTCCACACTCTTTTGAGTACATTTGAAAATAATCTGCTCCAGACTGTATGGCAGATCCTGAACATATTTTCTCGGAGATTCCATCTCTTCCTGCAAATGCTTAATGGCAATCGCCACTGTAGTATCGCCGTCAAAAGGTACATGGCCGGTAACCATTTCATACATGGTGATACCCAGAGAATAAATATCACTCTTGGCGTCACTGTATCCGCCCCGCACCTGCTCCGGAGAACTGTAATGTACAGAACCCATAACATTAGAACTGATAGTGTTGGATGAAGCCGCCCGCGCAATACCAAAATCAGAAAGTTTTACTTTTCCATCTGTGGAAATAATGATATTCTGCGGTTTTACATCTCTGTGGATAATATTGCTCTTATGAGCAGCCTCTAATCCCAGAGAAACCTGAATTGCAATACTGGTAGCCTCGCGTACCGTCAGTTTTCCTTTTCTTGTAATGTAATCTTTCAGGGTGATTCCCTGTACCAGCTCCATAACAATATAATAAATGCCATTATCCTCCCCAACATCATAGACATTTACCACATTGGGATGAGCCAGTCCTGCCGCTGCCTGCGCTTCCTTACGGAACTTCGCGATAAATCCTTTATCCTCGCTGAACTCCGCTTTCATTACCTTCACTGCTACAAGACGATTCAGCTTATGATCTTTCGCTTTGTAAACGTCAGCCATTCCGCCGCTTCCGATCCTACCGATAATCTCGTATCTTTCTCCTACAATCATGCCCTCTTTTAACATTCTTTCACCTCGTTTGTAAATGGTTCAATTGCAATAACTGAAATATTATCTTTGCCGCCATTTTCGTTGGCAAGCTCCACCAGATGTCTGGCAGCCTGCTCTATGTCAAGGGGGGACGAAATGATTCTTTCTATCGTCTCGTCCTCCACCATATTACTAAGTCCGTCTGTACACATGAGAATCCTGGAATTTTCCTCCAACTGAACATCAAAAAAATCAATGTTCACAGTAGATCCCGCTCCCACTGCACGGGTAATAATATTCTTATCAGGATGGTTTTTTGCATCTTCCCTGCTCAGTTCTCCTCTTCGGACCATCTCCGCAATCCAGGAGTGATCTCTGGTGATCTGAACCATGACCCGGTCATCTGCCAGATACATTCTGCTGTCTCCCACATTTGCCACATAGGCGTAATGACCTACTATCGTTACTACCACCAGGGTAGTTCCCATACCTGCTTTGGACGGATCCTGACTGGCCTGCTCAAAAACCTGCTCATTCGCTGTCTCAATCGCATGCCGGATAATCTTAATGGGATTAAAACTCATATCCTTTTTCACAGATTCTGTCAGCACAGTCACCGCACAGCGAGAGGCATAGTCTCCTGCATTATGGCCGCCCATACCATCTGCGACCACAAATAAATTGGGAAGATTTCCTATTGGCTGTTGGGATACAAACACATAATCCTGATTCTCTCGTCTGCACTGCCCCACATCTGTCACAGAATATGCTTTCATGACAAATTCTCCCTCTTATCTAAGTAACTTTTTCTTAGCTGTCCACAGGCACCATCAATATCCCTGCCCATTTCTCTTCTAATAGTAACATTAATTTTGTATTTTTCAAGTTTATTTTTGAAATTCTCTATGACTTTTTTCCCCGACTGAACAAAATCCCGCTCTTTGATAGGGTTCACAGGAATCAGATTCACGTGACAATTCAGTCCTCCGATCAGGTGAGCCAACTGTCTTGCATCCTCCTCACTGTCGTTTTTCCCTCCCACCAGGCTATATTCAAATGTCAGTCTTCGTCCTGTTTTCTCAAAATAGTATGCACAGGCAGGAAGCACTTCACTTAAAGAATACTTATAGGCAATCGGCATCAGTTCCTTCCTTTTTTCGTCATTCGGCGCATGAAGAGAAAGCGCCAGTGTAATCGTCAGTCCCTCTTCTGCCAACTGACGGATTCTGGGGACAATTCCACAGGTGGATACCGTGATATTTCTCTGGCTGAGATTTTGTCCCTTCTCGTCACTCAAAATACGGATAAAACGTATCAGGTTATCGTAATTATCCAGAGGTTCTCCTGTTCCCATCACCACCACATTGGAAACTCTTTCTCCTGTAAGTTCCTGAATCCGATAGATCTGATCCAACATCTCAGAAGGCTTCAGATTTCTTGTCAGACCGCCGATAGTGGAAGCACAAAACCGACATCCCATCCTGCATCCCACCTGAGAGGAAATACATACAGAATTGCCATGTTTATATTTCATCCATACACTTTCGATCACATGGCCATCACTCAGACGAAACAGGTATTTTTGCGTTCCGTCTATTTTGGAGGTCTGTACTTCCACCACCTCCAGAGACGTCAAAGGTTCCTGCTCCTGTAGTTTTTCTCTTAAACTTGCGGAAAGATTACTCATTTGTGCATAACTTCCCACTGCTTTTTTGTGAAGCCATTCGTATAACTGTTTCCCCTTAAATGGTTTCTCTCCCAGGGAAATCATTTTTTCTTTTAACTCATCCTCATACAGGGATTTTATATCTAATTGTTCCATTATTGCTCCTGTTTTTCTTTACTTTCCTCACCCTCTGTTTTCCGCAGTCTTGCAAGGAAAAATCCGTCTGTCTTATGAATTCCCGGTAAAAGCTGAAGATAGCCTTTCTTTGTATCTTCATTATGAAGCTCCTCACAAAGATAAGGATCCAGACTTTCCAGTTCATAAGGATAATTTTCCAGAAACCACTGTATATTTTCCTGATTTTCCTCTCTGGTTATCGTACAGGTACTGTAAATCAGTACTCCTCCCGGTTTCACATAAGAAGCGGCATTGTGAAGGATCTGTCGTTGAAGCACCACCAGTTCCCGGATTTTTTCCGGATCTGTCCGGTATTTGATATCTGTCTTTTTTCCGATCACTCCCAATCCGGAACAAGGTACGTCTGCCAGCACCACATCTGCTTTTTCTATGGATTCTTTATCAAGAACAGTGGCATCTTTTCTTGATGCGCTCACATTGATCACATCTGTTCTCCTGATATTTTCCTGGATCAGTTCCACCTTATAATCTGTCAGATCCCGGGCATCCACATGACCAAAACCTTCCATTTTATCTGCCACATGAAGACTTTTTCCTCCCGGAGCGGCACAAAGATCAATCACATAATCGCCTTTTTTCACATCAGCCGCTTCGCCTACCAGCATGGAACTTACATCCTGTACCACAAATCTTCCCATTACGAAAGACTTTAATCCGGCCAGATGACTATATTCTGACAAATACCAGGCATAGGGAAGATAAGGCGCTTTTTCCACTTTTACTCCCTGTTCCTGTAAGCTTTTAATAGTCAGCTCCGGATTCATCCGATGAAGCTGACACCGGATCGTAGTCGGTCTGTCTTTCAGGAAATCCTGAAGCATATTTTCCGTTACCTGGGGGCCATACTCTCCCAACCACCGCTCCACCAGCCAGGAAGGCATGGAATAATATACAGATAAATATTCTGAAAGATGGGTACTCCGATCCGGATAAGTGATTTGATCCTTTTCTCTTGCCACTGTACGAATCACTCCATTTACAAATCCCTTTAAACTGTAAAATCCTTTTTTCTGTGCCAGTTTTACCGCCTCATTGCAGGCAGCCGATTCCGGCACTCCGTCCATAAATAAAAGCTGATACACACCGCTTCTTAAGATATTGCGAATTACCGGCTTCATCTTCTGTACCTTCACACTGGAAAACTGATTCAACACATAATCAATGCGAAGCTGGTATTCCACAGTTCCTTCCACCAGACGGTTAATAAATGCTCTTTCCTGTTTGGGAAAATACTGAATCTTGTCCAGCGCATTGCGGATGGCAATATGACTGTATTCCTTTTCCCGGGTAATCTCCATCAAAATATCCAGAGCAATTTCTCTTGTATTATTTCCATTAGTCACGGTCTCTTCCTCCCGATAATATGATCAGACGAAGTAACTGTAAAAGTGCGCCGGCAAGAGCAGCCACGTAAGTCAGTCCTGCTGCGATAAGGACTTTTCTGGCGCCCCGTACTTCTTCTTCCGTCTGAAGGATTCCTGTATTCTGAAGCATAGCCATGGCTCTGCGGGAAGCATTAAATTCTGAAGGAAGAGTTAAAAGCTGAAAAATCACCACAACTGTAAATAACAAAATTCCCAGAGACTGTAAGGGTTCCCACGAAAAAATCAAACCGATGATAAAAATGGGTATGGCAAGATTGGAACTGATCTGCATCACAGGATTGATAAGATTAATTAATCTGTTCACTCCATAACCAGTGGCATGCTGCATGGCATGACCACACTCATGCGCCGCCGTAGCCACAGCCGTAATACTTGATTGATGGAACAATTCCGCCGACAGATTCACCGTCTTATCATAACGATAAAAGGAAATTCCCCTTCCTCCCATCTGCCGGATTCCCACATCATAAATGCCCGCTCCGTGAAGAACTCTCTCTGCCGCTTCCTGTCCGGTAACTCCTGTGGAAATTCTCTGGCGGCTGTAGCGGCTCATAGTGGAATTACAGTAAGCCGATGCTGCCAAAGCAATAATTCCTGCCAAAATCACCAACACATACGTAGGGTCTATCATCATCCTATATCCATAAAACATATACGTCACTCCTTTAGATTAAAATGGTAATACTTTTCCACCCTCCAGATGATATCCTCTCAAAAATGAAGAAGTATCCATTCTCTTCTTTCCTTCTAATTGAAGCTCCGTTATTTTTAAGATTCCTTTTCCTGTTTTCACTTTAAATTCCTGCTGATCAGTGGAAAGAATGGTTCCCGGCATTTGCTTTTCTTCTTCCTCTTTTTCTTCCAGAACCTGAGCTTTCCAGATTTTCAATGTTTTTCCATCCAGCTTTGTATAAGCGCTGGGCCAGGGATTTAACCCACGGATCAGTCTCTCCAGTTCTTCTGCCGGGCGATTCCAGTCCAGATCCCCCATACTTTTTTTTATCATCCCCGCATATGCTGTAGGGCTTTCTTCCGGCTGTTTTTCAAAAACTGCCGTTCCCGCTTCCAGGGAAGGTAATGTTTCCACCAACAGCTTTGCTCCCGCTTCGCTGAGTTTGTCAAAAAGGCTTCCCCCTGTTTCATCTGCACTGACAGGAACTGTCACCTTTGAAATCATATCTCCGGTATCCAGACCTTCATCCATACGCATGATCGTAACGCCCGTTTCCGGTTCCCCATCGATTACAGCCCATTGAATCGGCGCTGCTCCACGGTATTTCGGAAGCAAAGACGCATGCACATTGATACATCCGTAAGGCGCCAATTCCAGAATAGATTTTGGAATCAACTGTCCAAATGCAACTACCACGATCACTTCCGGATTTAATTCTTTTAAAACTTCTAAAAACTCCGGATCTCTCACCTTTTTCGGCTGATATACCGGAAGTCCCAGCTCCATAGCTGCTTCTTTTACCGGTGTGGGCTGCAGATTTTTCCCTCTGCCCTTCGGCTTATCCGGCTGACTGACCACACCTGCGATCTCATGTCCGGCTGCAGCCAGCGCTTTTAACGTACCCACGGAAAAATCCGGGGTTCCCATAAATACAACTCTCATTTATTCTTCATCCTCATCATCATTATATACAGTGTCTCTCAGTTCCCCTTCCACATGCTCCACATACATTATCCCATCCAGATGGTCACATTCATGACAGATAGCTCTTGCCAGAAGTCCTTCTCCTCTGAGGGTAAACGGCTCCATATTTTCATCATAAGCATTCACCGTAACCACATTGGGGCGGGTAACTGTTCCTGATTTTCCCGGAAAGCTTAAGCATCCTTCATCTCCTGTCTGTTCGCCGGAAGTTTCTGTAATCTCCGGATTGATCAATACCCAGGGACGATCTCCCACATCGATTACCACCACTCTTTTTAAAATTCCCACCTGGGGAGCCGCCAGACCAACTCCGTACGCATCATACATGGTATCCAGCATATCGTCGATCAAGGTTTTGATCTTTGGTGTCATTTCTTCCACCGGACGGCATTTTTTAGTAAGAATTCTGTCACCCATTGTTCTGATTTTTCGAATTGCCATAATAATTTTCCTCCTAGTGATTAAAATCAAACTGTATTCGTATATTTTTAAATCCGCTGTTGATCTCTATATATCTCTCCAACTGATTTTTTATCCTTAATAAATATTCATGGTCTTTCTGTTTTACATACAGTACCTTTCGGTACATATCTGCCACCTTTGCCACCGGTTCGTCAGCAGGACCGATGATCAGTAATTTTTGCCCCGCATCTGCCTTTTTTAAAAACTTCCTGATATAATCCATACCCATGGCAAGAAGTTTTTCATCCATACTGCTTCCTCTCACTGCAAACAAATGAGCCGCCGGCGGATAAGCCAAAAGCTGACGATATCCTATCTCTTCTTCATAAAAACCGGGATAATCCTGACGGATTGCCGCCTGAATGCTGTAATGCTCCGGCTGATACGTCTGAATCACCGCCTCACCCGGCTTTTCCCCTCTTCCTGCTCTTCCCACTGCCTGGGTAAGAAGCTGAAAGGTTCTCTCTCCTGCCCGATAATCGCTTACATTCAACGAAAGATCTGCAGCTAAAATCCCCACCAGAGTAACTCCGGGAAAATCATGCCCTTTTACAATCATCTGGGTACCAATAAGGATATCCGCCTCCTGATTGGCAAATGCAGAAAGAATTTCGCTGTGACTTTCTTTTCTTTTTGTAGTGTCCAGATCCATCCGCAGTACCCTTGCCTGAGGAAATCTCTTTTTCACCAGATCCTCAATCTGCTGGGTTCCCGCCCGGAATCCTCCAATATAAGGAGAGCCACATTTGGGACATCCCTGAGGCTGCTTTGTTTCATATCCACAGTAATGACATACCATTCGTCCGTGACGGTGAAGAGAAAGTGACACATCGCAGTGAGGACACTTCATCACTTCCCCACAGGAACGGCAGGAAAGAAATCCCGCATACCCCCTCCTGTTTAAAAAGAGCATGATCTGTTCTTTTTTATTGAGACGGTCTTCGATTTTTTCCTGCAAAGTCTTACTTAAGATTGAACGGTTCCCCTCTCTTAATTCTTCCCGCAGATCTATCGTGGTAACCGCCGCCATCTGACGATTTTCATATCTTTGATCCATCTCAAACAGACGGTACGCGCCTTGTTTTGCCTGATAATATGCATCCACCGACGGAGTGGCGCTTCCCATAATCAGGTAAGCATTTTCCAGATTTGCCCTGGCTATGGCAGTTTCTCTTGCGTGGTAGCAGGGTGTGGTTTCACTTTGATACGAGGTTTCATGTTCCTCATCCATAACAATCAGTCCCAATCGGGGAAACGGAGTAAACAGGGCAGATCGGGGACCGATCATAATCTGAATCTCCCCTCTTTTCGCTCTTTCAAACTGATCGGAACGCTCTCCCATGGAAAGCCGGGAATGAAGCACCGACACTTTATCCCCAAAGCGATGGTAAAACCTCAGTACAGTCTGATAGGTAAGGGCAATCTCCGGAATCAGCAAAATTGCCTGTTTTCCTTGTTGTATCACCTGTTCCATCAATTCCATATATACCTGAGTTTTTCCACTTCCCGTCACCCCTCGTATCAGACAGGGGCGGCTGTCATTCTGATTCCATCCCTTTAAAATATCCTGGGAAATTCTTCTCTGATCTGCCGTAAGTACCACCTGTCCCTGCTCCTGTCGGGAAGCCGAAACCGGATTACGGTATACTTTCCGGGATTGGATGCGAAAAATCCCCTGCTCTTCCATGGATTTCCACACACCGGAGGTAACGTGAAGCTTATTTGCTGCAAGACTGGTGGATAATTCCTTTTCTTCCAGTACCGCCTCCAGAATTCTCAGTTTTGCCACATAATGCTTTCTTTTATATTCTTCCCGTTTTTCCTGAGCTTCTTCTTCTGAAATATTCAGAGTGATCCACCGCTCTTCTTTCTGTTTCATCTTTTGTTTTACCGGAAGAACAGTTTTCAAAGCCTGGATCATGGTACCACCGTATTCCTCTCTCATCCAGGCAGCCAGAGAAATCAGACGGGCTTCTATTGTATTTCCTTCCTCCGCCACAGAAAGTATCTCTTTCATTTTCTCTATTTCATAGGAAGGACAATCTGTAATCTGTAAAACATATCCCCGAAGCCTTCTGCTTCCATTTCCAAAAGGAATATTTACCTGCATCCCCGGTCTGAGAACCTCTCTCAAATGCTCCGGTATCCGATACTGAAATGTCCGATCCAGCTTCTCGCTGGTAATATCCACAATAATATCTGCAAACAGTTTATCCATTCTTTCTGTCTTCTTCCAGAATTTCCCGAATCAACACTCTCTCATCCATAGGATATTTTTTCCCCTGGATTTCCTGATAATCTTCATGACCTTTTCCCGCCAGTACTACAATATCCCCCGGTTCTCCGTGATGAATCGCATAAGCAATCGCTTCCTTCCGGTCAATGATCTCCACATATTTTCCTTCAGTCTTACTAATCCCTGTCTTGATATCATCAATAATAGCCTGAGGCTCTTCATTTCTCGGATTATCCGAGGTGATAATCGTAAGATCTGCCAGTCTTCCCGACACCTCTCCCATCTCAAATCTTCTGTCACGGGAACGATTGCCTCCGCAGCCAAACAGACATACCAGACGATGGGGATGATATTCTTTTAATGTTGTGAGCAAGCTTTCCAGACTCATGGCATTGTGAGCATAATCAATCATCAGAGTAAACTCATCGGATACCTTCACCATCTCAATACGTCCTTTGACTTTTGCCACTTTCAAAGCTTTACAGATATTTTCCTCTGAAACCTGAAAATGACGGCAAATAGCAATGGCTGTCAGGGAATTATAAATACTGAATTTTCCGGGCAGATCGATTTCCACCGGGAAATTCAAAAGTCCTTCCAACTGATAAGAAATACCCAAAGTTCCCTTTCCTGTAACCAGATGGGCATTCACTGCCCGAAGATCTGCTTCCTTGGAAAATCCATAAGTTTCCAACTGACAGGTATGACCTTCCACCATTTTTTCAAAATGCTCATCATCTCTGTTTACAATTCCTACTTTACACTGGCGAAGAAGCATCTTCTTACACTCCAGATAATGTTCAAAACTGGTATGTTCATGAGGTCCTATATGATCCGGCTCAATATTTGTAAATATACCAATCTCAAAAGTAAATCCCGCTGTCCGGTGCAGCATCAGTCCCTGAGAAGACACTTCCATCACGGCGCAGTCACAGCCTGCATCCAGCATCTGGCGAAAATATTTCTGCACCAGCAAAGACTCCGGCGTGGTGTTCGCAGAGGGAATCACCGTATCGCCAATAATTGTCTCAATAGTACCAATCAGTCCCACCCGATATCCTGCATTTTCCAAAATAGATTTTACCATATATGTGGTGGTGGTTTTTCCCTTTGTTCCTGTAATTCCGATTACCTTCAGGTGATCTCCCGGATAACCGTAATATGCGGCTGCGATCACTGCCATAGCGTAACGGGTATCCTTCACCAGAATCACCGTCACATCCTCCGGTACCTGAATCGGTTCTTCAACTACAATCGCTTTTGTTCCCTGTTTCATCACCGAAGGAACAAAGGTATGACCATCGGCCACCGCTCCCCGGATACAGATAAAAAGAGAACCTTCTTCTGCCTTACGGGAATCTGCCTCTACTTTCGTGATTTCCAGATCTGTGCTTCCCTGCAGACAGGTATATTCCAAACGTTCCAATAATTGTTCTAATTTCATCGAATGCCTCCATTCTTTTCGGCCGCTTAAACGCTGCCCATAGATAGTATTTATCATATCATATCTGAAAATAAATTTGAAGAGCGATTACAAAAAACTCCTTTTCAAAATCCTTCAATATTTTCATAGTCTGACAAATGTATATGCCAAATAAAAAACCCCTTTTCAAAGGAGTTTTTTATTTGCACAATCATTTTATTTACTGAAGCTTTGAATATCCAGAGCCGTTTACAATGGCATCCAGTTTTTTCTGCGCCCTGCAATGAGGACATTCTCTCGTTGTATAACTATTGTACTCCGGCACTTCACTGGAGGTAAAAATCGAAGTGACAGAAGTTCCGTTTACCTTGGAAACCGCGCTGAAAATAGCACAGGCTCCCTGAAGTTTTCCTCCATAATAATTCACGCAGTCCATACACGCCTGAAGGGCTCCTCCTGTGGTGATAGACGCCATCAAGATCAACACATTTTTATTCCGGATCATAGGCGCCATGTTATCCTGGAAAATCAATTGCCCGTTAATATTGATTTCAGGAGATACCACATAAATTGTATCGTGGGCATTCATGGACATAATTCCTGCATGTCCCAACTCTTCTGCCAGATAAGCTCCGATCACCTCTGTGTGATCCATACAAATGATCGTATCCACCACTGTACTCAATTCGTAATGGCTGGATAATTCCTGAGCTACTGCAGAAGCTTCCGATGCTCTGGTACGCAGTGTGGTCATATCAAAATAATGGGTGATATGAGAATGAGGGGTTGCAAAATGTCCCTCATACACCTTCAGCGCAATCCGTTTGTCCTGTTTTGCATAAATCTTATGCATTCTGCTCTCCATAAATCTACCTCCCTGCTTATTTTTTACGAAACATTTTTGATAGATTTATTATACCATTACAATTTGTGTTTATAAAGCACTTTTTTCTGACAATTATAATTTTTTCCGCATCTCCTGAATTTTTTTCACAATCCGATTACGAGTCTCCAACGCCTGAGGTTTTTCCATGGGTGCTACGCCCTCCAGAGGATAGGAAATTCCCATAGCTTCATATTTTTTTATTCCCATAGTATGATAGGGAAGCACTTCCAGACCTTTCAGATTCCCAAAGGGCGCCAGAAGTTCTCCCAGCCGATCCAGATGTTCCTCCCCGTCCGTAATCCCGGGAACAGCCACATGACGGACGATCATAGGGATTTTCGCCTGCTCCAGCGCATGAGCAAAAGAAAGAACATATTCCTGTTTCTGCCCGGTAAGTTCAAGATGTCCCTGGGCTGTACTATGTTTCATATCCAAAAGTACCAGATCCAGATATTGAAAAAGTTCCTGAAATTTTTCCTTTTTTTCTTCCCGGTACACAATTCCGGAAGTATCCAGACATGTGTGGATTCCTCTTTTCTTTGCTTCCCGAAACAGTTCCGTCAGAAAGGAAAGCTGCAGCAAAGGTTCTCCCCCTGTGGCAGTGATTCCCCCTTTTCGGTAAAAATTCTTGTTTTTCTCATAACCTTCCAGAATTTCATCCACCGTCATCTCTTTTCCCGCTCTCGGATCCCAGGTATCCGGATTATGGCAGTACTGGCATCTCATAGGGCATCCCTGAAAAAATACCAGAAAACGAATTCCGGGACCGTCAACGGTCCCGAAACTTTCTAATGAATGTATTCTTCCTGTTGTTTTTCCTTCCTTACATTGCATCATGGAAGGTTCTGGAAATAACTTCATCCTGCTGTTCTTTTGTCAGTTTATTGAAGTTTACTGCGTAACCTGACACACGAACAGTAAGCTGAGGATATTTTTCCGGATGAGCCTGGGCATCCAGAAGGGTTTCTTTTGTGAATACGTTTACGTTCAGGTGATGGCCACCTTTTTCTGCATATCCATCCAGCAAGTTTACAAGGTTGTCGATCTGTGCTTCACTAATATTCATAGATAAAATCCTCCTGATTTTTTATATTTTCGTAACTGTTCAGTACCCTCGCAGTTACATATTTTCTTTTTCGGTTCTGAAACCTAAAGTTGAGACAAAAGCTGCCTGACCTATTCTTCACCTAAATTGGCGTTCGGCTCGCAGCAAGCGCAATCCGGTTCCAGTTCAAAAGTAATATCATCAAATACAATCGCATCATCTTTTCCAAGAGCTCCCGGAATGATGGAGAATGTATTGGAAATACCATCCTGTGCATCTTTAAATGGCAGTTTGGAAACAGAACTCAGGCTGGCAACCGCACCCTTACTGTCTCTTCTGTGCATTGGGTTAGCGCCCGGCGCAAATGGTTCTCCTGCTTTTCTTCCGTCCGGTGTGGATCCGGTAGCTTTACCGTAAACCACGTTGGAAGTAATTGTCAGGATAGATGTAGTAGGAATTCCGCCTCTGTATGTGTGGTTTCCTTTGATATAAGCCATGAAATCGTGTACGATATCGTATGCAATATCATCTACTCTGTCATCATCATTTCCGTATTTCGGGAAATCGCCTTCTACTTCGTAATCTACTACGATACCATTTTCATCTCTTACAGTCTTAACCTTCGCATATTTGATGGCAGACAGAGAGTCAGCTACTACAGACAGTCCTGCGATACCTGTTGCAAACCAACGGGTCACATCTTTATCATGAAGAGCCATCTGAATTCTCTCGTAGCAATATTTATCATGCATATAATGAATGATGTTCAGTGTATTTACGTATACCTGAGCCAGCCATTTCATCATCTCATTAAATTTTTCCATTACTTCATCGTAATCCAGATATTCAGATGTGATCGGACGGTATTTTGGTCCTACCTGTTTCTTGCTCACTTCGTCAACACCACCGTTAATTGCATACAACAGACATTTTGCCAGGTTTGCACGTGCTCCGAAGAACTGCATTTCTTTACCCACTCTCATGGAAGATACGCAGCAGGCAATCGCATAATCATCACCGTGAGTTACACGCATCAGGTCATCATTTTCATACTGTACGGAAGAAGACTCAATAGAAGTCTTTGCACAGAAACGTTTAAAGTTTTCAGGCAGTCTTGTAGACCACAGTACTGTCAGGTTTGGTTCCGGAGCTGTTCCCAGATTTTTCAGGGTGTGCAGATAACGGAAGGACATCTTTGTTACCATAGAACGTCCGTCGATACCCATACCACCGATAGATTCTGTTACCCAGGTAGGATCTCCTGAAAACAGCGCATTGTATTCCGGTGTTCTTGCAAATTTTACAAGACGAAGCTTCATAATGAAGTGGTCGATAAACTCCTGAATCTGCTCCTCTGTAAATGTTCCGTTTCTCAGGTCACGCTCTGCATAGATATCCAGGAATGTGGAAGTACGTCCCAGAGACATAGCTGCTCCGTTCTGTTCCTTGATTGCTGCCAGATATCCAAAATACAGCCACTGAATAGCTTCCTGTACGTTTGTTGCCGGTTTGGATATATCAAATCCGTAGATCTGTCCCAGTTCTTTCAGTTCCTTCAGAGCTTTGATCTGTTCAGACAGTTCTTCTCTCTGACGGGTTACATCAGAGTACATGATAATTCTTGTAGTATCTTTCTGATGCTGTTTGTCTTCGATCAGACGATCCACACCGTAAAGAGCAACTCTTCTGTAATCGCCGATGATACGTCCACGTCCATAAGCATCCGGCAGACCGGTGATAATATGGCTGGAACGGCAGGCTCTCATCTCTGGTGTGTAAGCGTCAAATACACCTTCATTGTGTGTTTTTCTATGTTTTGTAAAGAATTCCACAACCTCCGGATCTACATGATATCCGTTATCTTCACAGGCTTTCACTGCCATACGGATACCGCCATAAGGCTGCAGGGAGCGTTTGAAAGGCTTGTCTGTCTGAAATCCGACAATTGTTTCTTTATCTTTGTTCAGATAGCCAGGACCATGTGAAGTGATGGAAGAAATAATTTTGGTGTCCATATCCAGAACTCCGCCTTTTTCTCTCTCTTCCTTTGTCAATTCCATAACCTGATCCCAAAGTTCTTTGGTTCGTTCGGTAGCATCTGCCAGGAAAGCATCATCTCCATCATAAGGAGTATAATTCTTCTGAATAAACTCTCTTACATTGATTTCCTTTTCCCAGACTCCGCCGCTGAATCCTTCCCATTCTTTTCGCATTCCGCGTCCTCCTTGTTATTCTTGTGCTTTATTATTATGATGTCAGGATCAAAAAATCATAAACTGCCTTGTGGTAATGCGCAGTACGAAACAATTCGTCAGGCATCCTTTGACCTTAACATCTATTTTACGCTCCTATCATAATAGATTGTTAAATTTCAGTCAATAATATTATTCTATGTTTTTAATAAAATACAAGATTTAGTGGTACAGTTACAAAAATGACCAGATATGGTAATTCTTCTTTTTCCTGCTTTGGCTTCCCCGTCCCTTGCCCAACTTGCTTCCTTTTTTCCCTTCCACTTTTCTACCTCATTGGGCATATAGGATTAGCTTCCCTGTCCCATGCCCAACTTATCTCCCTTTTACCTCTTCTTTTTCTCCA
>DETV01000051.1 GCA_002361775.1 Eubacterium sp. UBA3279 | reverse complement strand
TTGGTGACCATAAATAATCAAATGTTCCTGCCCAGCATCAACATCATTCCGGTAGTCCAACATTAGTGTCCCACAGATGGCATAATTCTTTTGAAAATCATGGTGTAGATAAAACTTATTATCTTCTCCCTGTACAACCGGATAACTGATATCGGTATCATCAATCTTCAGCCACCCGATGCAGTCTGCATTTTCATCCAGCAATGCCTGATAATCAAAATCATCTACCTCTGTCATTGGATTATCCGCATTTGAACCAATCCCGTCTTCCTCTGTATCCTTTTCCGGGAATGCCATCTCCTCCACCTGACGGTAATTCTGCCTGTTGTCATAAGAATCCTGCCAGTAGTCCAAAAGGAATTTCCCACATATCAACGAAACAACTAAAAACACAATCAACAATACTTTCTCTGTTCTCTTCATATAGCACCTCCTTCCGGGCATGAAAAATCCGGCAGGTATTTCACTGCCGGAAAATGTCGGGTATAAAACATAATTAATTACTTTTGAGTTCTATGTCATTAAATGTTTCCACCATAGAAATTTGAAGTAAGTAGATGTTTGACTTATTGATAAAAATGCTGAATTGCATTTGCAAAAAAATCTGATGCCCCTTCACCATAATCTGCATCATTTTTTTCTCGCACCTTCGTATCACGATATGATTCTGCAACAGAAAGCATAATTAGTTTTTCATCTTTAATCTGATAAAGCATTTTCATAATAAATCCATACTCTGCTACTGCTTCTTTGATTTCAAAAGAATCCAGTGGAAAATCTCTTCTTGCCAATAATTTTCTCAAAACTGTATCAATTCGTTTATTAAAGCATTCTGCTGTTTCCTTACTGATTGGATTGTTAGCAAAAGACAAAAATGCTTCTTTACTTCCATACCAATCGATAACTTTTGCATATCGCTCTTGCATATCTCTTGAAGACATAACCTCAATATAATGCTGTTTCCATTCCTCTTCACTTCCAAACTCGTTAATTGAAATCTTTCTTAGATTCTCAGGCATATGATCAAACATAGTCTGAAACATTTCTTCGATTTCCTTCTCATTAAATACTGAAAAATCCATTTTGTTCTCTCCTTTCAGAATATCATCAATACTTGCAATTAAACGCTCCATACGTTCTTTTTTTGCAACAAGCATTTTTCTCTGCATCTGCAGAATTTGGTTTCTATCAAAATCAGGAGATGTTATAATAGACTTTATTTCTTTTAAAGGAATATCAAACTCACGAAAAAACAGTATTTGCTGTAAGGTTTCTAAAGCTTTATCATCATAGAGTCTGTATCCCGCCTCACTCTTTGCTGTCGGCTTCAATAATCCAATCTCATCATAATAATGAAGCGTGCGTGCACTGATCCCTGTAATTTCTGCAATTTCCTTTACGGTCATCATTATCATTATCCTCCTGTCTTTGATAATCTGAATATACTCTATGACGTTCCGTGAAGGTCAATACTTTTCTTTAAAATTTCTGCGCTGAAAAACAGAATCATTCCACTCAAAGAATAATAATTATTCAGCTCTACCAACTGGAAGTTGTTATTCAAGAGCTATAAGGTCAGCTCTTTCATAGCGATTATGTCCTTGCATTTGCTTTTTATATTTCCAACACTTAATTGCTTCCTCTAAAGATTTCCCTTGATTATCTGCAAAAAAATCTCGAATATAAGTGTTATACTCGAACTGTTTATCAATTTTTGTTTTTCCCTTTTTCTTATCCTCAATGATTTGATAATAAGCTACAATTGCCTCTTTATAGGTTTTTCCTGTATTGCTTTTCAGCCATTTTTGAAAAGCTACATTAAACGAAAAACTACTTCCAATATGTTCTCTAAAAAAAGCTCTATGCTTCTCCGAACAAACAAAATCTGCCTCAATTTTAGTATCTTCATAAATATTAGATACTATTGTCGCTCTTTTTCTTTTAGTCGAAGCAGACAATATTTTTCCTGTGTCAAGAAAATATGCAATCCTATCTGTTATTTCTATCTTACCACCAGATGTAGGCAAGCCATTTTCTCTACAAAAATTTACCAATTCTTCTTTTGAAAAGTAATAATTGCGAAATATTTGGCTATCTAAGTCTTTATTTAAAATAGGTCTTTCCATTAAATCTTCTTCCTCTCAAATTCCGATTTTAACGAGCAAAGTCAAGGGGCTAATGCCCCTTATGCTTTTCTCTTTTCTTTTGCTGTTTTAGTTCAAACATTCGCAGTCCTTCCGCTTCTTTTTTCTCCCTGCTTCTGACCTTCCGCTCCTGTTTGTTCTGTTCCTGCTGTAATTTCAATGCCTGTTGCGATCTTGTGCCAATGCCTGTTTCCTGTATTTGCCTTTTCGCTTCACGCTGCATCCTTTTGGGATTTCTTTTTATTTCTTTTACAACAGTTTCAACAGCCGGACTGAATTTCAAACTGAAATAGCATTTTTGAATATATTCCTGCACTTCGTAATCTTTTGGTTCTGCACCAAAAGTTACCTTTGTCACAGACAATTTACCGTCTTCGATACGCTCAAATACGCCTATCCAAAATGGTTCTTCAAAATATACTGTCAGTTTTCCACTTACTTTGTCCATAAAAATCCCTCCTAAAATAATTGATGAACAAAGAATGGACAACCCGGAGGGGCAGGTTACTTACCCTATTACATAGGACGGCCGGGCTACCTACCGGCTCTAGCACATCAATGATGTACATTGCGTTTTTATCTTTGCATTTATAATCAAACCTTGTGGCATGATTAACTTAATTCGACGAACATCGATTTATCTAACTCTTTAACCTGAAAATAAAGTGATCAATCAACTTTATCCTCTGTTGCTGCAAATCATTCTTGCATATTTATTCTTTGAATCTTCAACAACACGAATCTCCCCCTGTTTAATATAATACTCTATTCTTCGATTGTACCACCAGTCTCCCACTCCAATTTGCGACTGACCAAGGATATCCCCAATCAGTCTGGCCTCTTTCAATGGAACATTTTTCAGCCTTTTCCATATTAGGAAATCATAGAAATCTTCCGGAACGCTAAGGACTTTGCCATTAACTACCGCGCGAAGCGGGCTGTTCTCTTCAATCAATTCACTCCATAACATAGCATACATACGAACTTCTTCTTTTGAAAGTGCTTTTTCATATGGTAAAAATCCTGCAAATTCTTCTGCGGATACCTCACTCCAACTTTGGTACGAGAAAATGCAATTCTCCCGAACGATATGCGCTGGAAGCTTTACTGCTGATATTTCGTTTTCATACCCTTTTAATATCTGGCACAAGCTATAAAAACCGCATCTGGAATAGGGAGTATCGCTGTACCATATCCTGACAGCTTCTCCGTGATCCAGAAATTCCATCAATCGATATAATTCTTTTGCATAAACATCTCCGGCATTTTTCAGTTCTTCCTCTGTCTCTCCATCCTGTTCCCACTGATTTTGCGCATACATAGAATAAATCAATTCCCTGCGGTAAGGACTGTCCATTTGCACTTTGATGTTTCCAATATCCATCATAAAGCCAAGACAAATCACTTCCTCCGATGTCCCCTCTATCCATCCGGTAAAAGGATTTTGTGGCGGCGTCTTTTTCCCTGCCATCCATACAGAAACAGGACCATTAACCTTACCAACCACTATTTTATTTTTTGCTGCTTTCATGGAACCGGCTTCGCTGTCACCAAACAATATTTCAATCATTAACCCCATTTCCTCTCTGGCTAAACTCACTTTTGGATACATTATCCGAATACCCTTGTCTCCTCGACTTCCAATTTGTTCATTTTAAGGGGCACAACCCTGTGCCCCTATTTTACACCTTATAACCTGTCTTGTATATCAAAAGATTATCCGATACACGCTTCTGTGGTTCTCACTGCAGCCTCTTTCACATCCTGTTTCTGGCTGTTCTGCTTGATGGCAGTAATTCTGTCATGAAGGGACTGGTGTTCCTCTTTTTCCTCGTCCTGCTCTTCTTCCCCCTCCATCACAGTTTCCTTTTCGTCCATGTTCAGCAATGCATTCAGTTCCGACAGACGCTCCAGTTTCTGGTTCAGTTCTTCCTCTTTCGGAAACGGTTTTTTCACCTCTTCCATCGCATTCTTCAGCTGTCCCTGCACTGTCTCAAGCTTTTGCTCTGCTTCCGCCAGTTTTTGCGGGATTGCCTCCAATGCATTATTGATCCTGATGATATTTCCGTTTTCATCGGAGCCAAGGCTGACACGATATACATTTTCATTTTTCAGGAAAAGGATAAATTCCTTGTTCCAGGAATCAAACTTTAAGCGAATTGAAAATCCCTGATACTGTCCGACATTGATCATGGCATCTGCCTGTTTCATGGACTGGCAGACCGCAAGAAGGGCTGCTCCCGCTTCCTTTTTCTCATAAAATACTGTGCCGCCGACTTCCATCACAAATTTCTCCGGATCCGTGATCTTATTTGCCTGATACTTTTCCAGATCCGCTTTGTATCCTTCGATGCTTTCTTTAAGTACTGCTATCTGCTGCGGGAAATTCTTTGCGATATCATCTTCCAGCCGATAATGGTTGCTCACGAAATTCGCTTTCAGCAGTTTCAGCTTTGATACTTCCACATCCAGTGCCATTTTTTCCTTGATCGCCGGATTCCCCGTTGCCAGGGCTTTTACTTCTGCATAGGACAGTGCCGTATCATCCACATCCTCGCAGCTTCGTACCGGTGATTTGCTGGTCATGATCTGGGAAATAAATTTCTGCTTACTTTCGATCAACTGCCACATGAAGCTGTCGAAGGTTCCTTCTGTCACATACCGATAGATATGCACTTTCTTATTCATATTACCCTGACGGATGATACGCCCTTCCCTTTGTTCCAGGTCAGAAGGTTTCCAGCCCACATCCAGATGATGCAGGGCAATCAGACGGTCCTGCACGTTGGTACCAGCGCCCATTTTCGCAGTGGAACCCAGTAAAAAACGAACCTGTCCGGATTTTACTTTACTGAACAACTCCGTTTTCTTCACTTCCGTATTGGCATCATGGATAAATGCGATTTCTGCTTCCGGTACCCCTTTTGCCATGAGTTTCTTTTTCAAATCATCATAAACATTAAAGGTTCCATCCCCTTTTGGTGTGCTGAGGTCGCAAAAAATGAGCTGGGCTGACCGTTTTGATGCGGTCTCTTTCCAGATAGCAAAACTCTTTTCCACACAGGCACAGATTTTACTGTCTCCATCATCCGGAAGCAATGGATTCACAAGACGCTGGTCCAGTGCCAGCTTCCTTCCATCATTTGTCACTTTCAACATATTGTCAACAGAGGAATCCACACCACCATCCCGGATCACCTCTGCACGTTCTCCAAGGCTTTCCACAATCTCTTTCTGATGCTCGGATGGTTTTAACACCACCGTTTCATACTCTGCTTCCGGCACCGGAAGTTCCAGCTGGTCTGCCGTTTTAATATCCGCAATCTCTTTGAACATGCTCATAAGTTCCGGGATATTGTAAAATCTGGCAAATCTGGATTTTGCCCGGTATCCGGTACCTTCCGGAGCCAGTTCGATGCTGGTTACAACTTCGCCAAAGGTGGATGCCCAGGAATCAAAATGTCCCAATCCCATCCGGTTCAGTTTGCCATACTGCAGGTAGCGCTGCATGGTATAAAGCTCCGTCATGCTGTTGCTGATCGGTGTGCCCGTTGCAAATGTAATGCCTTTCCCGCCGGTAATCTCATCCAGATACTGGCATTTGTTGAACATATCCGCCGATTTCTGGGCTTCATTCTGGGCAATGCCTGCCACATTCCTCATTTTTGTGTAAAGGAACGCATTTTTGTAATAGTGGGCTTCATCCACATACAGACGGTCTACCCCCAGTTCTTCAAACGTTACCACATCATCCTTTTTCTCTTTGTTTTCCAGCTTTTCCAGACGCCTCCTGAGACTTTTCTTTGTCTTTTCCAGCTGTTTTACCGTAAAACGGCTGCCACCAACCTCAAGCCTTGCCTGCTGAATCCCTGCTTCCAGTTCTTCGATCTGCTTTTCAATGGCCATCTTCTGGCGTTCTTCCGATAAAGGGATCCTCTCAAACTGGGAATGCCCGATGATCACAGCATCATAATTACCCATTGCGATTCTGGCACAGAACTTTTTACGGTTTGCTGGTTCAAAATCTTTCTTTGTTGCCACAAGGATATTGGCTCCCGGATAGAGCTGTAAAAATTCAGCGCCCCACTGCTCCGTCAGGTGGTTCGGAACTACAAAAAGGCTTTTCTGGGCAATGCCAAGCCGTTTGCTCTCCATAGCTGCGGCTACCATCTCATAAGTCTTTCCGCTTCCCACTACATGGGCAAGCAGGACATTATCCCCATAAAGCTGATGGGCAACCGCATTTTTCTGGTGCGGGCGGAGCTCTATTTCCGGGTTCATTCCCGGAAAGGTCAGATGGTTGCCGTCGTATTCTCTGGGACGTATGGAATTGAAACGGTCATTATAAATCCGGCACAGCTTTTCCCTCCGTTCCTGGTCCCTGAAAATCCAGTCCTTAAATGCTTCCTTGATCGCATCCTGTTTCTGGGTTGCCAGCATCGTTTCTTTTTTATTCAACACACGGATTTCATTTCCCTCTGCATCCAGCTTTGTGTCATAGATCCGGACATCTTTTAAATTCAGGGTTTCTTCCAGAATCTTATAGGCATTGATCCGGCTGGTACCATACGTTGCTGTGGCCAGTACATTCCGGTCACTGTCTGCATTTTTACCGCTGATATTCCATACTCCGCTGGCTTCCGAATACCGGATGTCTATTATCGTACCGACCTGATACCCCGGTGTATCAAACAATTCTGCCATAAAATCCCGGTATATTTCCGGGGCGATCCATGTGGCACCAATCCGGACTTCAATCTCTGATGCATCCAGGTCTACCGGCTGCACTTGCTTAAGGGCATTTACATTGCTGGTAAATTCCGGATGGTTTTCCGCAAAAATTCTTGCCGTTTTCAGTTTCTCCCGGACATTACCGGATAAATATTCATCCGCAGTCTCCCACTGCCCATTGACCGGATCCCGAAAGATTACTCCTGTCAGTTCTTCTGCAACTTTCTCTTCCGTCTTACCTGTCAGCCCTGCCATATAGGGAAGATCAACCCTGGCTTTTTCATTCAGGGAAATCGTCAGGGCTTCCGCCGAAGTTTCGACACTGGTCACAGCTACTGCTTTCTTAATCGTCCGCCTGGTAAACATATCCGCTTTCCGTTTCAACGTACCGTCTTCATTAAGATCCTCCAACGAACAAAGCAGACAATAAGAAGAGTCATCGGAGAATGCCCGTTTGTTTGCATTGCTTCCGATGACCCCATATTTTTCCGTATAGGAATCATAGACCTGATTCAGTTTGACCTGAAGCTCCTGTATCGCCTCATCCGTTGCATTTTCTTGCATCTGCAGAGCAATCAAGTCCCGGACTACCTCACGGATCTCTACCATACCTTTTACACGTTCCGCCGTGGCTGCCGGCAGCTTCACCGGATTCATCAGGGAATTTACCCGGTAATAGATCTGGTCATCCACCACAGTAAAACTGTAGTTCCGGACAGCCGGATCTGCAGGAATGCTTTCCATGATCTCATCCAGTTCTGTTTCCGCCGTTACTGCCGGAACCATCGTTCCATGGATTTTCGCTGCGGCATCTTCCAGCTGTTCCGCCAGGTCTGCCCCTTCCAGCGGAAGGCAGGCAGTCTCCATGCCATATGGTCCGGACACCTCTGCCATCGTTCCAAGTACCATTTCCGGGTGGGTAATAAAATACTGGTTTATGGTAATCCCATTCTTATCCTCTCCAAGAGCAACCCATTCCGGCTCTTCCATGGAAATGCTCTCCCTTTTCTGGAAGAACAGGATGTCTGCACTGACTTCGGTTCCTGCATTCGACTTAAAAGCATTGTTCGGAAGACGGATCGCACCGAGAAGCTCTGCCCTCTCTGCAAGATACTTCCTTACCTCCGGGGATGCTTTATCCATGGTTCCCTTGGTTGTAATAAGGGCAGCCACTCCACCCGGTCGTAACTGGTCAATGGTCTTTGCAAGGAAATAGTCGTGGATCATAAAATGATACTTGTCATACTGGCGGTCATTCACTTTATAGGAACCAAAAGGGACATTTCCGATTGCCACATCAAAGAAGTCATTGGGATAATCGGTCTTTTCAAATCCTTTGATCTGGATATCAGCGTTCGGATAAAGCAGTTTTGCGATCCTTCCGCTTATGCTGTCCAGTTCCACTCCGTAAAGCCGTGACTGCTGTAACTTGTCCGGGAGCATTCCAAAAAAGTTTCCTACACCCATGGACGGTTCCAGGATATTTCCCTTTTCAAATCCCAGATTCTGAAGCACCTGGTACATACTCTGAATAATAACAGGCTGTGTATAATGGGCATTCAACGTGGATTCCCTTGCCGCCGCATACTCCTCTTTAGAAAGCAGATTTTTCAGTTCCTGATACTCATCACTCCAGGATGCTTTACTTTCATCAAAGACATCTGGCAAGCCTCCCCAGCCAACATAGTTCGATAAAATTTCCTGCTCCTCCGGTGACGCATAACGGTTCTCGCTTTCACATTTTTTCAAAACCTGGATTGCCATTACATTGGCTCTGAATTTTTCTTTTGCTGTTCCGTAGCCCAGCTGGTCATCCGTGATATGAAAATTGACTGCCGGTATCTCCGCAGATAATACACGTTCCCTTTCCCCATACTCATTCCAGACACGTTCCGATATTTGCCGGAAATAAATGGATTCATTTTCCATGATACTGTAGCTGACTTCCTGGAGTTCTTCCAGGTTCGATGCATTTTCAATATCCTCATGGTACTGAAAATAAAGGGCTTCCCGTTCCAGTACCATCTCCAGCCGCTCCAGTTCCGGTTCGGACATCCGCTCCCAGATATCATCTTTTTCCGTATGGATGGTAAAGCCTTCCCCGTCATCATGGTATTCCACCGTATAATGCAGGATATCCTGCTCCCCACGTATCTCACAGGTAAAGTCATACTCCGTTGTCCTGCTCACAGAGGAATACTGGCGGTTTACTAATACCAGGTTCTGCACATCTTCTGCCCTTAATGGCTGCCCGTTTTCTTCCGACTTTTCTTCCGTATGAACTTCTTCATGAACTTCCTCAATCCCTTCAGGAACCTCCTCCGTTTCCAGTGACTGCTTTACTTCTTCCATATCAGCAAGACGCTGAGCTTCCTGCCGTTCTTCATACTTTTCCAGTTCTTCCGGTGACAGAAAATCATCCATCCGGATCAGCTGCTTTGTCCTGGAAGCTGCCTGTTTCCACTTGATAAGTGTTCTCAGGCTCGGGTTGGAAATCTGCCCTTTGCTCAAACGGATTCCTTTTGCATCATGCCACTCATCGGAAAGATCGCTTCCCTGAATGCCCGGCGTGCATCCTCCATCTCCATACTCATGCTTTAAAAAATCGGCAGTTTCTTTTTCATCATGATGCTCCATGAAAAATTCATAGATACGGTTCCTTCCGCCAGCTACATTTCCACCTCTCCGTAAAACAGAGTCAATCTCATCCTGCGTAATAAAAGCAATTTCCGGCGGTGTTACGATTTCTTCCTGCCGTCTCCAGCCAAGCGTCCTTCCAAGGTCATAGACCCTCTGCTTGTATATCGGATTATTTCGGATCTGGTACCTCATATAGTTTTCCGGATGACGTTCCATATCCCGTTCCAGTTCCACAAGCATCTGGTAATACTCCCTTGTCTGTTCCGGATCATCCAGACCTGCCCGGAAACTTTCGCTCGTTTCTGTATGGCTGTATATTCCCCTGATAGCACCGGTATCCCGGAAATGGAGTGCCAGCAGGCTGGAAAGTTCGTCACATTCCACTTTGATCGAATTTTGCATAATCACGTTGGAGACATACGTCCCCGCATCATACATATCCTGAATGCGGTTTGCCGCTTCTTCCCACGTAAGCATACGGTCATAATTGTGTCTTGCGGATTCCCCACGTCGGAAACGCATCCCGTCCCCATCATACCAGATACTGAATTTTTGCCCTGAAAACTCAAACCCTTTCCCACCGGTACCATATTCCTGAATCAAAAAGCTCCGCAGTTCCTCATGGTCAATTCCTTC
>DETV01000085.1 GCA_002361775.1 Eubacterium sp. UBA3279 | reverse complement strand
GTAAGCGATGAATAACATACGCACAGAGTTGCCCATCGCTATGGCTTACTCAATTGGCAGCTTCGGAAGATTATCTGCCGTAACTGACTCAACATCTATTAATCCGGAACAGTGTTCCTTGATAAAGTCACTCCATGGCAGTAGTTGTTCAATGCCTTCGGACCTGTCTTTGTAGCCCGGCATGTACAACAGCAATGTATAGATATACTGGAACACGTTCAGATTGTTTGCTTTTGCTGTCTCTACGAGACTGTATATGATACTTGATGCAGCTGCACCATCAACAGATGTATGGAACAGAGAGTTCTTTCTTCCAATGGCATAGCTTTTTGCTTTCCTCTCTGCTTTGTTATTAGAAAGTTCACATCTTCCATCCTGAAGATAGTTCTGCAAAGTGTCTTTATGATTTTGGGCATAGTTCACCGCTTTCTCCAGCTTGCTTCCGCCACTTGGATGCAAAGTCTGAAGCCAGATGAAAAAGTTCTTCCAAATGGGAACTTCCTGCTCCAATCGCTTTACCTGTCTTTCTTCCGGGGATAATTCTTTGAATTCTCTTTCCAGATAGAACAGCTTGTTGAAATAAGCTACGCCTATTTCAGCAGGTATATATTTATCAAGGTCTTCCTGAGGTATTTCAGGTTCTTTGATGGCTTCGGTGGAATTGATATCCAGAAGTTTTATGGTTTTCTTCTTCTCTGCGGGAAGTGCCTCGTAAAACTTTCTTCGTGCATGAGCACTGCAGCAGATTAGAAGTACATCAGATACCTTGTTGTATCCCTGATAGCCATCGCACTGTAGTTTACCTTGAAATCCTTGCAGGAAGTCTCTCGGATATGTACCTGCTCGCCCCGGTTGGTATTCGTACAACACGATGCCCGGGAGTTCATCCGAACCCGAGGTATAAATCCACATGTAAGAGACAGACTGTGGTGTCTTGCCTTTTTCATGAAGTACCTGACATGTGGTTTCATCAGCATGCACAAGATCCCTTTTTAAAAGTTCCCCATGAAGTCTTTTAAAGATGGGAAGCAAATACCTCTGGGTCGCTTTGATGCACCAGCTTGCCTGTGTTTCTCTCGGGATTCTGGCACCAAGCTGGTCAAACATGGATTCCATTCTGTAATAAGGTAATCCCATAAAGCACTTGCTGAACATCACATATGCAACAGCTGATGCAGAAGCAGGACTGTGAGGAATGAGTGCCTTAGGTACATCTGCCGCTTGTATGGAACCATCATGATCCTTGTGACATTCCGGGCATATCAGAACTTCCTGCATGTAATGAATTCTTTCTACTATAGCAGGAGTAATACGGATTTCTTCCCTGACAAACCTTGTGGCAAGAACCTCCATCGGAGAATTGCACCAGTCACAGTATCTCTGATCTTCAGGAACCAGACAGACGATCTCCTTTACCGGAAGATCTGCATACAGTTCATCTCTTTTGGCTTTTGGTTTTCGTTCCCTGGTGTGTTCCTTTACGGTAACTGTTTTCTTCTCTTCAGAAGACTTTTCCTCACGTGGAGTTTTCTCACTCTTGGTTCCAAAGAACTGACGCCGGAATTCTTCCAGGGTTTCTTCGAGATTGGCCTTTAGGCTTCTTAGTTCGTCAACCATTTGGCGTAGTTCCTTTATGGTTGCTTCTTGCTCCTGGATACGAGATGCCTGTGTCTCTATAATCATTTTTAAAAGTGCATTTTCATCCGAAACCGACATGCCCGTACCTCCTTCCTAGCTACTATAAGTATAGGAAATATGGGCACTTTTGGCAAATGTGCAGATATCCACATATCGTCATTTTGACGTTAAAACAGCACCTGAAAAATCGGTGAAATAGATAGGATTTTCGCTGTTTTTCTGAGTGTTATCCACATCAATGCTTTGAAACTTTTTAGATAGTCTATTACCTGTTCCTTTTCAGGGCATTGATGTGGATAACCATTTCCTTTACGGGCAAAAGGTCATCCTACAAAAAAATTATTTTCTCCATAATGCACAATAAACTAAAAATCTCTGTTCTGTCTGGACGCCGGCTGTATTGCTTTGGGTTGTTCCAGGGAAAGACCTTCCAGAAGCCAACGGAATTCCTGCCTGGTTAAGGGACGTACTTCCGAAGCATTCTTAGGCCACTGGAATCTTCCGGGACCATCAAGACGTTTGTAAAGCAAACAAAAACCGTCCCGATCGAAGTACAGAGCTTTCAAGGTGTTTTTTCTTTTCCCACAGAATAAATACAATGCATGTGCATAAGGATCCATCTGGTAGGTATCCCTGATGATTGCCATCAGACCGTCAATACTGCGTCTCATGTCCGTTGATCCGGTCACACAGTAAATCTTGGAGATACCTGAGATATCGCCTAGCACAGGTACCGCAACGCAGACACTGTGTTTTGGATAATGGACTGCGTTGCAAGGTTTGTAATTTCAACCGTTATACCTTGTACTGTGAGACAAATAGCCGTCTCTGTCTGAACGGACGAGGGTTCAGGAACCAAAGCCGGCGTTTCCTGAACAGCCAGGTCATTCACAAACATGGGAACCACTTCCTGTTTTTCGGAAATACAAACAGAAGTGTTTTCCGGTATATGGCAGGCCTTCTTGCGAAGCTGCTTAACATGATAGTAGAAAGTGCCTGAACCGATGTTGTTTTCTAACAGCCACTGTCTATCAGACTTACCACTGGTTCGGCATTCCTGAATCAGGTCATACCAGTGCTGATCTGATTTGGATAAGTTTTGAGGATAATCCATAATGTATTCACTCCGTTCCCGAAAATACTTTAGAGTAAAATGCCCTATGTCAATCGGAGAAGTTAAAGTAAAGTGCTCTATATCGAAATAAATCTTTGGAGCAAACTGCTCTATATCTCAACCATTCTGATCATAGGAATAAACTCTATGTGGATTAATTCTCTCACAAAATGAAGAATTTGGGGAACGGCAGATTATTCATCGCTTACAACAGATCTGTGAAAGATGCGGGAGCGCTATGGTAAAAGTCGGTGAGGAGTTTGTCCGTAC
>DETV01000053.1 GCA_002361775.1 Eubacterium sp. UBA3279 | reverse complement strand
CAGCCATACATGGCCCCGCCAAAAGAAGGGTCACCACAGTTGATCATTTTATCCACGTTCTCTATCACAGACTGACGTGGGTGTAATGTATAAATCATTTCTTCATAATGGTCTCTAAAAATATCCTGTAGTACGCTCATGAGAACATTATGCAGGAAAACGATAAAAAAAGGAACCCCTAATTTCCCCATGAATGGGGGCTAGGGGGTTGAGGTGTCGAAGACATTTTTTTATGTAGCAATCATTATGATAACACAAAAGGCACGACATAAAGCAATTTGATGTAAAATCTATCAGAATAATTTATGCCATGCCTCTTTTTAAGTTGATTGAATGTGGGATGGTTCAGAATCAGATAAAATGCGGAATAACAGCATGACAACTGGGTGCTCTTGACATGTTCGATTATTTTTGTTATTAAATAGACAACGGCTTAACCGCAAAAAGGTGCCGTTAAGCCGTCAAATTATCATAGAAGATCTTAATTTACAGAAAAATTTCACATCGTTTGATAAATTTTGAAATAATTACCTGTTTTTTTAATAAGCTCTCTTTATGATTTCATTCATATGCTGTGTAGCTTCAAAACGAATTCGCTCTTCATCTAAAGTAAGTACTTCTCGGTTTTTCATAACAAGCTTTCCGTTGATTATTGAATCCATTACGTCATGTCCATTTGCAGCATCCACGATGGTGTTTACAAGATTCTGGGTTGGTGTAATATGTGGCTGATCAATGTTTACAAGAATCAAATCTGCTTTCTTTCCTTCTTCTACAGATCCCAGAATATCACCATGTCCGATTGCATTTGCTCCGCCTTGAGAAGCCATTTTCAAAAGTGTAGGACAGGTCATGACAACCGGATTAAAAGAAGGAAGTCCCCAATAGGCTATCATAGAATAACGCAGAGCTTTCATTTCATCAAAAATATCCAGATTAGAAGGAGCTGCTCCATCACAGCCTAAACCAACACTTGCACCAGATTCGAGAATCTGTGGAGCCTTCGGGAATCCATGATTTGACAGATTGGCTCTTGGACAATGGATCATTTTTACATCTCGTTCTGCCAGCAACGCAATATCATGGTCAGATAACATAACATTATGTGCAGTCAGAAGATTTGGTCCCAGAATTCCCATTTCATCTAAAAATTCAGCAGGACGTTT
This sequence comes from Eubacterium sp. UBA3279, assembly GCA_002361775.1. Classification (GTDB taxonomy): domain Bacteria; phylum Bacillota; class Clostridia; order Lachnospirales; family Lachnospiraceae; genus Oliverpabstia. The sequence continues at coordinate 4,678 of DETV01000053.1, read as the reverse complement.
TTGATAATTTTGCAGGCAAAAGCTGACTTCATCTTTATGTTCGCATAAATGTGCATGAATACCTGTATGAAGTTCTTTGGCATAATCACCTACCATGGCAATAAGCTCTCTGGAACAGGTCATTACCTGACGAATAGCAAACCAGATATCCACGCGTCCATCGCCAGCTCCCTGATATTTCTTATACAGCTCTTTTGTATGCTCCATAGCTTCATCAGCAGTTTCTTTCATTGCACCTGTAATTGCATTACCCATATCCATAGTGGATTTTGCTATTGCTGCCCTCATGCCGGATTCAATAACTGCGTCAGCTACACGTTCCATGTGTACACCTCCGGAATCAGCAAAAGCAGTGGTTCCATTTTTGATCATTTCCAGACATGCTAATTGTCCACTGACGTAAGAATCTTCCGGGAGAAGATTGCTTTCAAAAGGAACCAGAAAACGAGTCCATACCATAGGGTATTCATCGGCAACACGACCTCTTAACAGCTGCTGACAGGTATGTGTATGACCGTCTATCAGACCTGGCATAACAAGCTTGCCTTTTCCATCAAGTGTTTCCGTGGCAGTACTATCAGCAAATTCATCTGCTGAACCGATTTTTTTAATCCAAGAGTTTTTGATTCCTACTGAACAGGTGGATGAAATGCTCATATCAGGATTCAAAACCTGGCAGTTTTTGATTAAAATGTCATAATTTTCCATAATCTACCTCATTTTATCTCATATGATTGTTAAATGGCTCCTGTCATTTTCAAAACAACGTCTGCAACAAGCGCTGAGAATATAAAGGTTCCGGTAATGACAAATAAAGTGATCAATACCAGTTTCCATCCCATTTTTGCAAACTCTTTTAAATCTTTTCCGAGAGAAATACCAGCAAATGCACCCAGTGCAGTAGCAGGAGCTAAAAATGCAACAGGAGTTGTTGTTTCAACTACGATATCTTTTACCGGTGAAACAGGGCATGCAAGAAGCAATCCAAGAAGGGACACGTATATCATGGATGGAAGCTTGACAAAACGGCTCATAAAATTACTTATAGTAAGACCGACGAGAGAAATGGCACTCAGTAAAAGAACACCAATAATAGAATCTCCTACGGGCATTTTATAGCCAATTACATTTGTAAGTATTATAACAACAGATACCATAAGAAGCAGTCCCAGCTGCTGTACGAAGTACTTTCTGACCATTTATTTATCCTCCTGATTTTTTTTGCGTCCGATTTTAGGTTCTAAAAATGCATATAATTTTTTGGCAAGAGGCAGACCTACGAAAGTGCCCATGTAAATTCCGGTAATACCGGTCAGCATATCACTGGCACCGCCCATGATCATAATATTTTCAGCCTGCTGTGGGTATATTTCTCCTAATGTTCCGGCTGCAGCTGTCATCATGGATCCACTTCCTACTCCACTGGCCATACCAAGAGCGATAGGATCGAAAATATTCCAGGAAGCTACAACGCTTGCAAGAATACTGATAAATACAGTTCCGATTACAGAACCTACGATATAAACGGCAAAAGTTCCTTTTGTTTCTGGAGCATCTGGTCCAAAAATGTCGGTAGTTAATCCAAGGTTTGAATCACGGTTAATTGAGTAACATGCACCAATAGATTCCTTTTTTAAACCAAGAAGTAATGCAAGCGGCATAGATAAGAGGATTGTTCCAAGATTTCCGAATTCCTGAAGAAGCAATGCAGGGCCGACTGAAACCAGTTTCGCAAGGTTTGCACCAGAAGAAATGCCCATTTTTGCCATAAAAGGTGCCAAAACCACAAGAACCAGACTTCCGCCTATTTTACATTCATCACTTTTGAATAATTTAAAAATGTCCGGTCCTAAAAGCCCTCCGAATATGACGGCAAATACCATTGGAAACAGAGTAAGTGTACCAATGCCAAGGTTGAGTTTGAGTGTTCCGATCAAATCGCAGATTACGGAAATGACCAGAGCGGCAAGGTAAATTTTCCAGTACTTTTTAATGACAATCTTTAGTTTTTCCATATAAGATACTCCTTTCTTTTTTCTGCACAGGTGCGCAGTGATTTACGTAGTAAGTATAGCATAAGAGGTAATTTCTGCGAACATAACAAAAAGCGATGGGAAGCCATCGCTTTTTTCGCTATATCAAGAAAGGTATTTTACAGAGAAATCGCTTCATTCTGCATTAAAAGTTCTACAAACTGGCTGGCTGTATCAGAAAGAGTATGTTTCTGCCGGAAAATCCATCCTATTTCAAGGCGGATTCCATTTTTGACAGGAAGAGAAATAATGTCACTGTAATGATCATCAAAAGATCTGTAGCCACTTCCAATAGCAAATCCATGGCAATAACGCATAGCAGAATAAGATGCAGCCCGGTCGGAAACATGGATTATTTTTTTTACCGGATAATTAGGAATGATAAGATCGGTATAAACAGGATTGGTGTCAGGTGAACGATCATAAGAAATAAAAGGGTATTGTATTATTTCTTCAATATTAATTTCTGTGTTATTGGCAAGTGGATGATTTTGGCACAGGTAAGCGTGAGCTGTCTGATAAACAATGTGATTAAAAATAATACCACGATTTCTTAATTCCTGGATCATCTGTCCCTTGCTGTGTTCTGTGAAAAAAATAATTCCCAAATCGTCAAGTCCCCGTTCTACACGATCCAGTACTTCAGATGTACGGCATTCATAAAAGCCGCAGTGATAAGAACCATAGTTTTCATTTAATCTGTTGATGATCGAAACAAAAGAGGCCATGCCACAAATATGGTGCTGGGCAGAAACAGACAGACCTAAAGGCCGTTTTGGAGAACCATTAAATTTTTCATCCAGATAGTCAAGACGGCTTAAAATTCCCTTAAATTCTATCAAAAGTTCCTCGCCGCTTCTGGTTAGACGCACACCTGTGCTTTCTCTTATAAATGCAGTAATTCCATATGTATTTTCTATTTCCTTAACAGCGCTGGAAATACTTGACTGAGCTGTAAACAAGCGTTTAGCTGCTTCGCTGATAGAGCCGGACTCAGCTACATTGATAAAATATTTTATTTGCTGTAATGTCATGTGAAATCTCCTTTTCCTGTCATCTGAATCCGCTTACGGTTATAAACCAGATGCAGATACATGGCATCCTGTGCGCGGAGCGGTTCATGGGCAGCAATGGCATCCGCAATCTCACGGTGGATCTCGATGGTTTCTTCCAGCAGTGTTCCTCTGGTGGTCTCTACAAAAAGAGGAATCGAGCTGTTGATCACAGGAACCAGTCTTGGAACTACAACGTTTTTGCTGCTCAAGGCAATGGCTGCATGAAAATCTATATCCTTTTGTATATGGTCTTCATGTTTTCTTAATAAGTCTTCAACTTCATCGCAAAGTGTGATGATTTTTTTTATGTCTTTTTTATCGGCGCGTGTGGCTGCCATGGCAGCAATAGGGGGCTCAAGGAGAAAGCGCACTTCCAGAAGGTCATTGATCAGCTTTTGCTTATTGCCGATAAAGGTAAAGCCAAGTGAGTCATCCACCATTCCGGGGGAAGATGAGATATAGGTACCAGAACCCTGTCGGATCGTAACAATATTTCGGGATGCGAGAAGCTTCATGGCTTCCCGGACAGAACTTCTTCCTGCATTCAGACGCTCAGAAAGAATGGTTTCATTCGGTAATTTATCTCCTGGCTGTAAATTTTCTTCTAAAATAAGTGTAATAATATCCTCTGATATTTTTTGTGGAAGGCTTTTTTCTTCTGATAACAAATTCATTATATGATTTGCTCCGTTTCCGATAGTTATAATTCTTGCTTTTTATGATAAGGTTTTTTTGATTCAATGTCAAAATGAAAAAATATACAAAAACAGATATATAATTTTAGATAAAATTCCAGTATTGTATTTTTGGTGAATTAAACATATGGTAAATACATCATATATATAGAAATAACAAAAATAGATTGATATTTTGTAGTAATCAGTAGTAAACTGTACTTGTGGAAGGGAAGTGATATGTTTGGCTAGAAAAACACCAAAAGATGGCAAAGAAGAAAACATACGAGTACGGGTGACTCCAGAGCAAAAACAGAGACTTGTTGAGTATGCAGAAAGACACTATCAGAGCATGAGTGGTGTTGTATGTCAGGCATTGGATCTCCTGTACGCAAGAGAAGAACAACAAAATAATAAAGAGTAAAATGGAGTTATTTTGGAGTTTATTTCTTCATAAGCGGTGCGAAAAGCACAAAATCAGAACACACGTTAGAAGTATAAACCTCTAATAACAGCCTTTGCGTGTCATGAAACGCAATCTGCAAAGGAGTTTGAATAACGAAAAAATCTGAGAACCCGTATGAACAGAGCGTTTGAAAGGCATTAAGTAAATATCATTTTTGATCAATATAAAAAGGTCTTACCGAATTGAATTAAATCAGTTTGGTAAGACCTTCTTTGCCGGATTTCAGTTTAAATAGTGTGTGCATGAGTCCTGCATAGCTGTCAATATCTGGGATAGTCAGTATTTGGGGATATTTTGAAAAATTCTACGTCTAATCAATGTAAATGAAAATTACCCGCCAACTAAAGAAGGTGGTGTTAAAGTGACCAAAGAGGAATGGTGTTTGACATGAGAGTGTGATAAAATGAGAAAAAGGAAAATTCTGAATTGGTAGTGTCAAGTAATCTATGA
>DETV01000014.1:19249-19414 GCA_002361775.1 Eubacterium sp. UBA3279 | reverse complement strand
CTACCATTGAACTACACCCGCAAGGTGTTATGTTTCTCAACAACAAAATATATTATATATGATGTTGAATGGTTTGTCAAGAAGTTTTTTTGATTTTTTTTCTTGATAATGCCCAGAACCGGAATCGAACCAGTGACACGAGGATTTTCAGTCCTCTGCTCTACC
>DETV01000014.1:0-18938 GCA_002361775.1 Eubacterium sp. UBA3279 | reverse complement strand
CTCTACCAACTGAGCTATCTGGGCGAGTACGTGTTATATATTATCACAATATTTTTAGAAAAGCAAGAGGAAATTTTATTTTTTTTTCTGTTGCGATTGAATAAGTGGTATGGTATAATTTGTTGCAATATCACACTAAAATAATAAAGCGAAGAAAAGGAGAAAACTATGTATTCATTTGAAGAGATTACCAAAACGGATCCTGCAGTGGCTCAGGCTATCAATCATGAAATTGAAAGACAAAATTCTCATATAGAATTGATTGCATCTGAAAATTGGGTGAGTAAGGCAGTAATGGCAGCGATGGGAAGTCCTTTGACGAACAAATATGCCGAAGGTTATCCGGGAAAAAGATATTACGGCGGTTGTGAATGTGTGGACGAAGTGGAAAATCTTGCAATAGAGAGAGCTAAGAAACTCTTCGGATGTACGTATGCCAATGTGCAGCCCCATTCTGGCGCTCAGGCGAATATGGCTGTATTTTTTGCCATGTTGAAACCGGGAGATACAGTAATGGGTATGAATCTGGCACATGGAGGACATTTAAGTCATGGAAGTCCGGCAAATTTCTCCGGCGCTTACTTTAATATCGTTCCTTATGGTGTAAATGAGGAGGGGTATATCGATTATGAGCAGGTACGTCAGATTGCTCTGGAAGCAAAGCCTAAGATGATCATAGCAGGAGCCAGTGCGTATGCCAGAGTGATTGATTTTAAAAGATTCAGGGAAATTGCCGATGAGGTGGGAGCGTATTTGATGGTGGATATGGCTCATATTGCCGGGCTGGTAGCGGCAGGACTTCATCCAAGTCCCATTCCTTATGCTCATGTGACTACGACTACAACACACAAAACACTGCGGGGGCCGCGGGGAGGTCTTATTTTATCCAGTGAAGAAATGGCAAAAAAATTTAACTATAATAAAGCGGTATTTCCAGGTATTCAGGGTGGCCCACTGATGCATGTGATCGCTGCAAAGGCAGTTTGCTTTCTGGAAGCATTACAGCCGGAGTTTACACAGTATCAGGCGCAGTTGGTGAAAAATTGTCAGGCATTGGCGCAGGGACTTTTAAAAAGAGGAATTCATCTGGTATCCGGCGGAACGGATAATCATCTTGTTCTGGTGGATCTTAGAGGAACCGGAATCACAGGAAAGGCGATGGAAAATCTGTTGGATGAGGCAAATATTACCTGCAATAAGAACGCAATTCCCAACGATCCGGAATCTCCCTTTGTGACCAGTGGAGTTCGCCTGGGAACAGCAGCAGTAACATCCAGAGGTATGAATGAAGAAGATATGGATCTGATTGCTCAGGCAATTGCGCTGATGACAGAAAGCAGAGAAAATAAAGAGGAAGCTTTGAAGATTGTAAAAAATCTTACAGAAAAATATCCTCTGAATGCATAAGAAATGATTGAGTGTTGACCGCTTTTTGTGTTATACTTACATTACTTATGGGAAATAAATCCCAAATGATGACGAAAAGAGGTAAGAATATGTTTGACGTTACAGCATTGGGAGAAGTGTTGATTGATTTTACACCTTGTGGAGTTTCAGAAGCAGGAATGGCTTTATTCGAGCAGAATCCGGGAGGGGCGCCGGCAAATGTACTGGCTGCTGTTTCAAATCTGGGATTAAAACCGGCATTCATTGGTAAAGTAGGAGATGATATGCACGGTGCATTGTTAAAAGAAACTTTAGATAAGATTGATGTAGATACTACAGGTCTGGTGGTAGATCCTGACTTCTTTACCACACTGGCGTTTGTGTCCCTGAAAAATGGTGAGAGAAGCTTTTCTTTTGCAAGAAAACCAGGTGCAGATACCCAGTTAAAGAAAGAAGAAGTAAAACTGGATGTGGTTAAAAATTCCAAGATTTTTCACTGTGGTTCCCTTTCACTGACAGATGAGCCTGCAAGAAGCGCTACATTTTATGCAGTGGAAGAAGCAAAGAAAGCAGGAGCAGTGATTTCATATGATCCGAACTATCGTCCTCTGTTGTGGAAGAGCGAGGAAGATGCTATTGAGAAGATGCGTTCCATGGTTCCTTATGCAGATATTATGAAGATTTCTGATGAGGAGACAGAACTTCTCAGTGGAAAAGCAGATCCTAAAGAGGCAGCAGAAGTTCTTCTTTCTCAGGGAGTATCCTGTGTAGTTGTTACACTGGGAGCTGACGGCGCTTTGTTAAAGACAAAGAACATTGAGGTTCAGGTAAAAGGAAAACCGCGTAATGTTGTGGATACCACAGGCGCAGGAGATTCTTTCTGGGGCGGATTATTATCCCGTCTGGCTTTGTATAATGTGAAGCCGGCTGATCTTACAAAAGAACAGGCAGAAGAATATCTGACATTTGCAAATGCAGTGGCTGGTCTCTGCGTGGAAAAACGAGGTGCTATTCCGGCTATGCCAACTCTGGAACAGGTAATGAACGAATTATGAGAATTTTATTAACTGCTGTCAATGCAAAATATATTCACTCGAACCTTGCGGTATATAGTCTGAAAGCGTATGCGAACAGATATGGTGAAGATGTTGGGCTGGCAGAATTTACGATTAATCAAAAAAAGGATGAAATTATAAAAGGAATCTTCCGGCGTAAGCCGGAAGTCCTTTGCATTTCCTGCTATATTTGGAATATTTCCCTGGTAAAAGAAGTAATCCGGGAGATACATAAGATACTTCCGGACACTGCCATATGGCTTGGTGGACCGGAAGTTTCCTATGACAGCAAAAAAGTTCTTTTGGAATGTCCTCAGGTTACGGGTATTATGAAAGGGGAAGGGGAAGAAACTTTTTTGGAACTGGCAGGTCATTATCTGGAAAATATCCATACACTGGAAGAAATCAGGGGGATAACCTACCGGAAAAATCAGGAGATTGTGGATAATGGTTGGAGAGAGGTAATGGATCTTAGTAAAGTTCCGTTTGTGTACAGCCACCTGGGGGAATTTAAAAATCGTATTATTTATTATGAATCCAGCAGAGGATGTCCTTTTTCCTGTAGTTACTGCCTCTCTTCTGTGGATAAAAAACTTCGTTTCAGGGATTTGGAACTGGTGAAAAAGGAATTACAGTTTTTCCTGAATCAGAAGGTTCCCCAGGTGAAGTTTGTGGACCGGACGTTTAACTGTAATCATAATCATGCGATGGCTGTGTGGACATATTTGACAGAACACGATAATGGAATTACAAATTTCCATTTTGAGGTGGCAGCAGATTTATTAAATGAAGAAGAGATTTCTCTGATTCGCCAAATGCGCCCGGGAATGATTCAGTTGGAGATTGGAGTGCAGTCCACCAATGAAAAAACGATCAGTGAGATTCACAGAAAAATGGATTTTGCCAAAGTTTCTTCTGTAGTACGAAGGATTCAGGAGGGACACAATGTTCATCAGCATCTGGATCTGATTGCAGGACTTCCCTTTGAAAATTATGAATCTTTTGGAAAATCTTTTGATCAGGTGTACGCCCTTCGTCCTCAGCAGTTACAGTTGGGATTTTTAAAAGTGCTGAAAGGTTCTTATATGTATCAGCAGGCAGAAAATTATAAGTGTGTTTATCAGGATAAGGAACCGTATGAGGTTTTATTTACCCAATGGATTTCCTATGAAGAAATATTGAAATTGAAGCTGGTGGAAGAAATGGTGGAAGTATATTATAATAGTAACCAGTTTCTGAAAATTTTGCCGGCAGCGGAACGGTTGTTTCCTTCTCCGTTTGCTTTTTATGAAGCATTAGGCGCGTTTTATGAGCGGAAAGGATATATGGATATTTCCCATACCCGTATACGCAGATATGAAATTTTGCAGGAATTTCTGGAAGAGAGAGATCCCGGGAACAGAGAACTTTATATTCAACTGATGACCTATGATTTATATGCAAGAGAAAATCTGAAAAATCGTCCTGTGTGGGCAAAAAATCAAAGCGAATACAAAACGTATATAAGAGAATTTTATCGACAGGAAGGGGAATCCAGAAAATATCTTCCGGAATATCAGGGGTATGATGAAAGACAGTTGAGTAAAATGACGCATCTGGAGATTATGGATTATCATCCGGATACCTGGGAACGGGGATGTTACAAATTTCTCTTCGATTACAGAAAAAGAGATGTACTGACTTATGAGGCGTATAGTCAGAAGATAGATTAAAAAATATATGGCCGTGTTTAACAGGGAATTTCAAAGATAAGAACACGATGAGGATAACAGCATGAGTGTGACAGGATGTTTGGAAAATTATGTGGTGGTAGATTTGGAAACCACCGGTTTGGCTCCGGCCAGTGATCGGATTTTAGAAATTGGCGCGGTGAAAGTGATAGGAGGAGAGGTAAAAGATACATTTTGTACTTTTGTAGATCCCCGAATGGAAATTCCGCCCTATATTCAGGAATTGACAGGAATCACTCAGGACATGGTAAATGGAGAAAAGACGGCGCAACAGGCGGTGAGCGATTTTCTGGATTTCTGTGCCGGATGGGATCTGATGGGACATAACCTGATTTTTGATTATAGTTTTCTCAAACATCAGGCAGTCAATCAGGGAAAGACGTTTGAAAAAAGTGGAATTGATACTTTGAAAATTGCCAGAATGGTATTACCGGAGCTGGAGAGTAAAAGTCTTACCAGCTTGTGTGAATATTATAAGATAGGCCGGGCTCATGCGCACCGGGCGTTTCATGATGCTTTGGCTACTCATGAGTTATACCGACATCTTCAGGAGACCGGAAAGGAAGAACAAAAGGAGCTTTTTGCGCCAAAACCATTGTTGTATAAGGTGAAAAGACAGGGGTCGATCACAAATGCCCAAAAAGCATACTTGAATGATCTGGTGAAATATCATAAAATAGAGTTGCATATAGATATTGACAGTCTCACGAAAAATGAGGCGTCACGGAAAATTGATACGATTATTTCTCAGTATGGAAGAATTAAGAGGTGACAAACGATGTGGAAAAATAAGGGAAAGAGAATTGTAGCTGCAATTATAGCAATCATTATGGTACTGGCAATGATAGTTCCTATGGCAATGGAAATGATAATTTAACCGAGGCGAAAATAATGAAAAAACGACAGATATTTGCGGCAGCAACTGTCGCTTTGTTCCTTGGAAGTCCTTTCACTGTAAAGGGAGAAGAAGAAACCAGTCAGCGGATTTTGGAGGGGGTTTATCTGGAAAATGTTAATTTGTCCGGAATGACCCAGGAAGAAGCAGCACAGGCGGCTGACCGGAGAATGGAAGAAATTGCCGGATATCAGATCCAATTATGGATGGATGATCAGTCTGTAGGTATTCCGGCCAGTGAACTGGGAGTATCCGGTGATAATCAGAAAACAATTTCTCAGGCAGCAGCGATTGGACAGGCCGGGAATGTAATAAAAAGATATAAGGTCCGAAAGGACTTGGAAGAGGAGCCTATACAGCTTGCCCTCACGAATCAGGCAGATAAGCAAAAAGTTCAGACTGCCCTGGAAACGTATTGTCTTCCTTTAAACAGGGAGGTGACAGATTATGGTCTGACCCGGGAGGGAAAAGGATTTCAGATTACCAATGGACAAAGAGGAGTAACTCTGGATATGGAGAAATCAGTTTCTCTGGTGGCAGATTATCTGGAAAATCAATGGCAGGATGGAAATGGAAGTCTGGAACTGGCGGTAGATATAACAGAACCCAGAGGTTCCCAGGAGGAATTAGCCAGAGTAAAGAATATACTGGGGCAGGGAAGTACAGATTATTCCTCCAGCAGCGCGGCCCGGGCAACCAATATAAAAAATGGAACGTCTACCCTGAATGGAAAAGTGTTGTATCCGGGGGACAGTATTTCAGTGTGCAGTGCAATGATGCCGTTTACAGAGGAAAACGGTTATGAACTTGCTCCTTCCTATGCAAATGGTACCACGGTGGAAACCTTTGGCGGAGGAATCTGTCAGGTGTCTACCACCCTTTATCTGGCGGTGATCCGGGCGGAACTGGAGGTTACGGAGAGGCATAATCACTCTATGATCGTGAATTATGTGAAACCTGCCATGGATGCAGCAATAGCAGAAGGTTCCAAGGATTTTCAGTTTACAAATAATCTGGATGCTCCCATTTATATTGAGGGATATGCGGCAGGGGGAAGCCTGAGCTTTGCTATTTACGGAGAAGAATACAGGCCGGAGAATAGAAAAGTTACTTTTGAGAGTGAAATATTGGAAACAATAGACCCTACGGTGGAGTTGACAGCGGATACGGAACTGGGATTCGGAGTTACCCAGATGACCCAGGGACCACATATAGGGTATCGTTCCGTATTATGGAAGGTTGTGACAGAAAACGGTGAGGAAGTAAGTCGGGAAGAAGTGAATAACAGCAATTATATGATGTCCCCTACGAAATATAAGGTGGGGGTGAAAACAGATAATCCGGAGGCTTCCAGCGCTATGTACAGTGCAATTGCTTCCAATGACCTGAATAAAGTATATGAAGCAGCACAGAAATATTAAGATGCAGAAATCCTCAGAAATGAGAACGGAGGAATAAAAGGGTGAAGATTGGGAAAATACCGGAATCAGTTTTGATTCGTTCGGTACTAAAGCAGGTAAAACACAGAAGAGAAGAGGTTCTGGCAGGTCCCGGGGTGGGAGAAGATTGTGCCGCTCTGGAGGTAGGAGAAGGGGAAGTGCTGGTACTTTCTACAGATCCGATTACCGGTACGGCGAAGGATATAGGACGCCATGGGATTTATGTTACAGCAAATGATCTGGCAGTTTCAGGGGCAGAACCTATAGGTGTACTTCTTACTGTGATTCTTCCCCCGGATGTTCCGGAAGAAGAATTGAAAAAAATCATAAAGGATGGGGAAGAAACCTGCAAAGAGCTGCATATGGAGATTCTTGGTGGACATACAGAAGTGAGTAAAATTGTTTCTCAACCATTGCTTTCTGTGACGGGAGTGGGAAAAGTGAAAAAAACATCTTTTCTTCGTACCAGTGGAATGAAACCGAATCAGGATCTGGTGGTAACAAAATGGATAGGTCTGGAAGGGACTGCCATTCTGGCAAAAGAAAAAGAAGAAGAATTAAGAAAACGTTTCCCCTCGATTCTGGTTCATACGGCCAGAGACTTTTCTCATCTTTTGTCAGTGATAGAAGAAGCCAGGATTGCCACAGAGCATGGAGTGAGCGCTATGCATGACATAACAGAGGGAGGAATTTTCGGAGCTTTATGGGAAATGGCCAGTGGAGCCGGCGTTGGACTGGAAGTTGATCTGAAGAAAATTCCTATTCGACAGGAAACTGTTGAAATCTGTGAATATTTTGGCTTGAATCCTTATCAGTTAATGTCCAGCGGATCTATCTTAGCGGCGGCAGATGATGGTTATGAGCTGGTAAGAAAATTGGAACAGGCAGGAATCCATGCTGTGGTAGTGGGACGTACCAATGGAGGAAATGATAGGATTTTGTATAATGGCGAGGATGTAAGATATTTGGATAAGCCTCAGCCAGACGAATTATATCGGATATGAAATGATGAATAAAGTAGGACAGGAAAAAGAAATGGCAAAGTTAAATATCGTATTATACGAACCGGAAATTCCGGCAAATACAGGAAATATAGGAAGAACTTGCGTAGCTACAGGTACGAGACTGCATCTGATCGAACCTCTGGGGTTTCGGTTAAATGAAAAATCAATAAAAAGAGCGGGTATGGATTACTGGGAGAAGCTGGATGTGACCCGTTACATTGATTATCAGGATTTTCTGGATAAAAATCCTGGGGCAAAGATTTATATGGCTTCCACAAAAGCGCCAAAAACATATACAGAAGTGGAATATGAGGATGACTGTTACATCATGTTTGGAAAAGAAAGCGCCGGGATTCCGGAAGAAATTTTGTTGGAAAATCAAGAAACAGCAATCCGTATTCCTATGATCGGGGATATCAGATCGCTGAATCTTGGTAATTCCGTAGCCATTGTATTATATGAGGCACTCCGGCAGCATCATTTTGATCATATGCAACTGGAGGGTCATCTTACAAAATATGACTGGAAATGACCTTTTTATTTAGTTTTATCTAAGGTGAAGATAAATTCTGTTCCCACTCCTTCGGTACTTATTACATTGATATTCTGATGGTGGGCAGTGATGATTTCTTTTACAATGGAGAGTCCCAATCCGGTACCTTTTCGATCTTTTCCACGGGAAGAGTCGATTTTATAAAATCTTTCCCAGATTTTATTCAGGCTGTTTTTGGGAATTCCCACGCCGGTATCTTTGACAGATACAAAGACAGTGCCATGACGTTCAGAAGTTTCCACTTTGATCACGGAATTATTCCGGCTGAATTTTATCGCATTGTCAATCAGATTATAAAGAACCTGTTGAATTTGCTCCATGTCAGCAGTTACATGGAGGGATTCAGATTCCAGATGAATTTCAATAGTGATCATTTTTTTGCGGCAGATACCTTCAAAGGTGGCTGCCGTATTTTTTATGGTTTTATTGATGTCAAAATCTGACATATGAATGGGTCGTCCGTGAGCATCCAGTTTATCCAGGGTCAGAAGACTTTGGGTGAGTTTATTCAGGCGTTCCGTTTCCCCAATCACAATTTTCAGGTATTTTTCCTGCATTTCCGGGGGGATAGTGCCGTCAATAATGGCTTCCAGATAACCCTTGATGGAAGTGAGAGGAGAACGAAAATCATGAGAAACATTGGCGACGAACTTGCGCTGATATTCCCCCAGTTTGTTGAGTTCATCAGACATATAGTTCAGAGTGGTAGCCAGATAGCCGATCTCATCATCACTGTTTACCGGTATAGTATATTCCAGATTGCCGCTGGCATATTCCCCTGCGCCTATAGTGATTTTTTTCAGAGGGCGGTAAACGCTGAAAGAAAAAAGTCCCAGAATCATCAAAGATAGCAGGAAAAGAATAAGAAAAATAATATACACAGGAAGCAGGATATCTTCCCGGCGATGAATAATCTCATCCATGGACATATGTAAAGAAACATACCCCTTCAGAGAAAGATTTTTAGTAATAGGAACCATGGAATTTACCATATCTGTGTCAAAGTAATTATAAAAATTGCCGATCTGGTAATAAGATGTTCCCATGGAAGCAGGATCAAAGTTTTTTAGCGCGGCATAAGGTTCTTTTGTAAACGGGCGTTCTGTATCCAATAAAGGTTCTCCGGAAGAGTTCAGGATGAGAATACGGGAATCCTGGTACTCTGCCAGAAGTTTTAACATATTGTAGGAAGTTTCCACATCCGTAGGATCGGTGTAGTCTGCATTAGCCTGATAAGAAGCGATGGAAATAGCTTCCTTGTATAAAGATTCGCCGGTTTTTTCCAGTATTTTTTCCTGGATCATGGAGGAACCCAGAGTTGAGATTGTAAGGATTCCTACCACGCCAAGAAAAATGTAGGTCATAATAAACTTAAAATAAAGTGTGTTTTTCATTATGATTTGACCTCAAATTTGTATCCGATTCCCCAGACAGTACTCAGCGCCCAGGAAGCATGATCTTTGATTTTTTCCCGAAGACGTTTGATATGAACGTCTACTGTACGGGTATCTCCAATATATTCGTAGCCCCAGATATGATCCAGAAGTTGTTCCCGGGTGAATACCTGATTGGGTGAAGAGGCAAGAAAATATAAAAGTTCCAGTTCCTTTGGCGGCATATCAATGGTTTCTCCGTTATAAACTACAGAATAGTTTGTGAGATTAATGACCAGATTCGGATATTCCACATATTTTCCGTTTGTCTGGGAGGATGAGGGCTGGGTAGGCTGAAAACGGCGAAGCACTGCCTTTACCCGGGCTACCAGTTCTTTGGAATCAAAAGGCTTGATAATATAGTCATCAGCTCCCAATTCCAAGCCTAATACTTTATCAAAAATTTCTCCTTTTGCAGAGAGCATGATAATAGGAACATTGGATTTGTGACGGATTTCCCGGCATACCTGATAACCGTCAATTCCCGGCAACATCAGATCGAGAAGAATCAAATTGGGATGGAAAGAGGGGAAAGCCTGCAAAGCTTCCTCTCCATCATTGACAATTTTACACTCATAGCATTCTTTTGTAAGGTAAAGCGAAATTAATTCGGCAATATTATTATCATCATCCACGATAAGAATTTTTTGTTTTGCAACCATAAAGACTCCCCCTTATTTTTTGAATTCAACAATAGTTACACCTGCATCGCCCTCGCCAAATTCCCCAAGACGGAAAGAGGATACATATTTAATTTTTCTAAGGTAATTGTGAACCCCTTTTCTCAGAGCTCCGGTACCTTTTCCATGCACAATGCGAACACTGGGCATATGAGCCAGGTAAGCATCATCCAGATATTTATCCAACTCGGCAATTGCTTCGTCTACGGTTTTTCCCAGAAGATTGATTTCAATTCCCACAGATGCAGATTTGGACATACGGATTTTTCCGGAACTGGTTTTCTGCATATGAGGAGCAGAAATGACAGTTTCTTCTTTTAAAAGAGCCAGATCGGTAATGTGAATTTTTGAACGCATAATACCCATCTGTACAAAGAGGAACCCTTTGGAATCCGGTAAAGTGTTGACGGTACCTTTCAGATTCAGACTGAGGACTTTTACTCCATCTCCCAGATGAAGATCCGATGGCTTTAAGGTACCGGTGGGTTTTGACTCCTTAATGGAAATATTTTTTTCAATCTTGTTCATTTTCTGGCGAAGCCGCTGCCGTTCAGCTTCCATTTCTTTGACGGAAATATTATTTTTTCCGAATTTGTGGAAGTCTTTCATTGTCTGATCCGCATATTCTTTAGCTTCGCGAAGAATAGCATGAGCTTCTTCGTTGGCTTCCTGTAACAGACGGGAACGCTGCTGATCCAGCTTTTCCTGCTTGCTTTCCAGTTTTTCTTTTAATGCGCTGATTTCTTCTTTGTATTTTTCGATTTCCAGTCGTTCTTTTTCTATAGTAATACGATTTTCTTCCAGAGTAGAAATTACATCTTCAAAAGATTCATCTTTGGAATTAATCTGTTTTTTGGCTTCCTCAATAATATAAGAGGGAAGACCAAGCTTTCCGGAAATGGCAAAAGCATTACTTTTTCCGGGAACACCGATCAGTAAACGATAGGTGGGACGAAGAGTTTCCACATTAAACTCACAGGAAGCATTTTCCACTCCTGGAGTAGAAAGTGCATACACTTTCAACTCGCTGTAATGTGTGGTGGCCATAGTGCGGATTCCCTGTGCCTGCAAATGATTTAAAATAGCAATGGCAAGAGCGGCGCCTTCTGTGGGATCAGTTCCCGCTCCCAACTCATCAAAGAGAACAAGAGAGTAGGGGTCTGCCTTCTCGATAAAAGAGACTACATTAGTCATATGAGAGGAAAAAGTACTAAGAGACTGCTCAATACTCTGCTCATCACCGATATCCGCATATACTTCCCGGAAAACAGAAAGCTCAGAGCGATCCAATGCGGGAATATGAAGACCGGCCTGCCCCATAAGGGTAAGAAGTCCTACAGTTTTTAAAGATACTGTTTTACCGCCGGTATTGGGACCGGTAACGATCAGCAGATGAAAATCTTTTCCCAGATGAATATCAATGGGGACAACTTTCTTTTTATCGATGAGAGGGTGACGTCCCTTTCGGATATTGATCCACCCTTTGGTATTAAATACCGGACGGGTGGCATTTTGCTCCATGGCGAGAGAAGCCCGGGCAAAAATAAAATCCAGTTCCACCATATTTTCCAGATTATATTGAATCGCTTCTCTGTTTTCTGCTGTGAGATCACTTAAAGAGGCAAGAATTTTTTCGATTTCTGCCGCTTCCTTTAACTCCAGATCCCGGATTTCATTATTCAGTTTTACAATGGCCATAGGCTCGATAAACAGAGTAGAACCGGTAGATGACTGATCGTGGATCATACCAGGGACCTGACTTTTGTATTCGGATTTAACGGGAATACAGTATCGTCCGTTTCTCATGGTGATCACAGCATCCTGAAGATAACTGCGGGCAGAACCATTTACCATGCCGGCCAGTTGGGTGTGTACCTTTTCGCCGGTGATTTTCATGGAACGGCGAATCTGTTTTAAAGCGCTGCTGGCATCATCACTGATCTCCTCTTCTGAAAGAATACAGCGGCGGATTTCCCCGGATAACTGAGGAAGTGGTTCCAGAGAATCAAATAAATCATCCAGAGAATCTCTTTGTCCATTGTCCCGTTCCCTTCTGCCGTAAGATTTTACCCGTGAGGTATTTTCAAGAAGCCCGCAAATCTGGAGAAGTTCTGTAATTCCCAGAGTACTGCCGATTTCCAGGCGTTTCAGAGAGCCGCGCACATCTTTAACATTTCCAAAGGAGAGATTTCCTTTTTGGAAAAGCCGGGTGAGGGCGTCCTGAGTCTGTTCCTGCTGATGTTCAATCTCTGCGATAGAATCAGAGGGAAGCAGGTCTTCACAGCGAATCTTTCCCAAGGGAGAAGAAGCGTGAGAGACAAGCATTTCTATTATTTTATCATATTCCAATGTGGATAAAGCTTTTTTATTCATAATGTTCTTCCTTTTGCTGGGTAATGATATTCAGGCGATGCGGAATTGTGGAAACGCAGGGCAGAAAACAATTCTTTTGGCGCCATGAATTCAATATCTGTGTATAGTTGTAGTGCAACACGAAAACCTATGTTCATTTTAACCTATATGAATGGGAAAGAAAAGGTATAAATTCTAAAGAATTTCTGATTCTTCATAGATTGTTCATATGTATTTGATAAAATAAAGAATACGAGTAGTGTAAAACGTGAAAAGCAGCAAAAAATGTATATATGCAGGAGATTACGGTATGGATGAAAAGAAAGATCGCAATCAAAGCGGAGAACATGAGGAAAATGGAAATGATAAAGAAGAATATCATTTTCTGAGAGAAGTGATAAAAAAGAAACCTTTGGATAAGCGGCAGATTGCACTCAGGGTAGGAGGTATTATAGGAGGCGCCATAGTCTTTGGGATGGTGGCAGCATTTGTTTTTTGCAAAACCCTGTCCTATCTGGAGCCGGAAGAAAAGGAAAGAATTAACTTCCATGAAACAGGGGAAGATACAGAAAAGAATATTTCCGACGCAGAAAAAAAGGAAGAATTACCGGCAAATACGCCGGAGCCTACGCAGGCCCCTGTAAAGGAACAGGATGAGGAAATGAATCTGGAGGATTTTGAAAGCGCCTATGAGGAAATTTTAAAAGTTGCCACAGAGCCGGAACGCTCTATTGTGACCGTTCAGGGCATTACCAGTGATGTGGACTGGATGAATAATTCCTATGAGGATTCCAACCAGGTTTCCGGAATTTTAGCGGCGGATAACGGGAAAGAATACTTTGTACTTACGGAATACCGGGCAGTGGATCAGGTGGATAGAATACTGGTTTCATTTTCAGATGACACCACAGCGGACGCTCATTTTCTCAAGCGGGACAGGGCTACGGGACTGGCAGTATTAAAAATTGATAAGGAAGAACTATCAGCAGAAACAAAAGAGCGTATAGCCGTAGCCAAACTGGATTCTTCCGGCGCAATTCAAAGAGGAGAAACCATATTGGCGCTGGGAAGCCCGGCAGGATACAATAATTCTATATCAGTAGGAATGATAACATCTGTGGGAAACACAAAGAATACGTTGGATAATGAATACCATCTTCTCACTACAAATATTATGGGAGATAACGAAGGAAGCGGCGTACTGGTAGATATGGAAGGAAGTATTGTGGGAATCATATCCCAATCCTTTTCTACAGAAAAGAACAGAAATGTGGTAACGGCTCTTCCTGTTTCGGAATTGAAAAAAACAATTGAAATACTGTCTAATAACGAGCCGATCATGTATCTGGGGGTGAAAGGACAAAATATTGCCAGCGATTTATCTCAGAAAACGGGAATTCCCAAAGGAATTTATGTGAATGCGGTGGAAGAAGATTCTCCTGCTATGGAGGGCGGAATCCAAAATGGAGACGTAATTATCAAAATGGAAGAGAACAGTGTGGAGACATTGGGACAATTGAGAAAAGAACTGGATAAATATAAAGAAAACCAAAAGATAGAAGTGACTGCTATGAGAAAGGGCGCGGAGGGATATGTAGAAATTGTGTTTGACGTAACCGTGGGCGCGGTATAAAATGGATAGCGGATAAATCTTGAAATGAGAAAACCAGAGCGATTCTTGGATAGAGATAGTCGGCCTGGTTTTTTTCTGGAAAAATAGCAATATACCTGTAACTGAGAAAATATTGAGCAGTGTGGGAAAATGGAAAAGGAATGGAGAATAAAAATGAAATATATCAATGAATTTTTTGAAGGATGCAGAGTTAATGGAATTTATTTGTGCAAACACAGACAATCAGCGGTTACGAAAAATGGAAAACCGTATGAAAATGTGATTTTACAGGATAAAACAGGCACAATTGACGGGAAAATATGGGATCCCAATTCTCAGGGAATAGAAGATTTTGATTCTCTGGATTACATAGAAATTGTAGGAGATGTGAATAGTTTTGCGGGAGCGCTGCAGATCAGCATTAAAAGAGTGAGAAAGGCTCAGGAGGGAGAATATAATCCTGCAGATTACCTTCCTGTGAGTAAAAGAGACATAGAGGAGATGTATCAGGAACTCCTTCGATATATACAGTCAGTAAAAAATCCATATCTTCAGCAATTACTGCAGATATATTATGTGAAAAATGAATCCTTTATTAAAAGATTTAAATTTAACTCCGCTGCAAAAAGTGTACATCATGGATTTGTGGGAGGACTTTTGGAACATACGGTCAGTGTGACAAAACTGTGTGATTATTACTGTAATTCCTATCCCATGCTTAACAGAGACCTTTTGATTACGGCAGCCATTTTCCATGATATTGGAAAAACACAGGAATTATCAGCATTTCCTGTAAATGATTATACAGATGACGGACAGCTTCTGGGCCATATTATGATCGGAGCGGAAATGGTCCATGATGCGGCGCGCCAGATTCCGGGCTTTCCTGCAAAACTGGAAAGTGAATTGAAACATTGTATATTGGCTCATCATGGGGAATTGGAATACGGGTCACCTAAAAAACCGGCTCTGGTGGAGGCGGCAGCTTTGAATCTTGCCGATAATACAGATGCGAAGATGGAAACCTTCAGAGAAATATTTGATGGAGCAGGAGAACAGAATGATTGGCTGGGATATAATCGGCTGTTTGAATCCAATATAAGAAAAACCAGCAAATAAAAAGCAGAAGACAGCGGGAAAATGCTGAATCTGCCAGATACCATTTGATTTTAACAGTAAAGGATGGAGTTATGGAATATAAGAAAAATGATATGCTGACAGTGACCATAGAGGATATGGGACATGACGGAGAAGGAATCGGGAAGATTGATGGTTATACCGTATTTGTGAAAGATGCTTTGATCGGAGATACAGTAGGCGCTAAAATTATAAAAGCGAAAAAAAATTATGGATATGCCCGGCTGATGGAGATTCTGAAGCCTTCTGCGGATCGGGTGGAACCCTTGTGTCCTTATGCCCGGCAGTGTGGAGGATGCCAGATTCAGGCTCTGTCCTACAACAAGCAATTGGAGTATAAACAAAATAAGATATTGAACAATCTGATGCGAATCGGAGGATTTTCTCCCGAAGAGATCCATATGGAGCCTATTATGGGAATGGAGAAACCATTTCACTATCGAAACAAAGCACAATTTCCCGTGGGAACAGATAAAGAGGGAAATCTTGTAACAGGATTTTATGCAGGACGGACCCATTCTATTATTTCAAACCGCCGTTGTTACTTAGGAGTAGAGATAAATGAAAAAATTCTGGATATTATTATGGAATATATGACCAGAAATCACATTTCTGCCTATGATGAAGCAAAGGGAAAAGGATTGGTGCGCCATGTATTGATTCGGTCTGGATTTATATCCGGTGAATTAATGGTATGCCTGGTGATCAATGGAACAAAGTTGCCTTACAGTGAACAACTGGTGAAAGAACTTACGAAAATCCCCGGAATGACCAGTATATCCATTAACATAAACCGGGAAAAAACGAATGTAATCCTGGGACGGGAAGTGAAGGTATTGTGGGGACAGGAATATATTACCGACAGTATTGGAAGCGTTTCCTATCAGATATCGCCATTGTCCTTTTATCAGGTAAATCCAGTACAGACGAAAAAATTATATGAGAAAGCATTGGAATTTGCTGATTTGAAGGGAAATGAAACCGTCTGGGATGTATATTGCGGTATTGGAACCATTTCCCTGTTCCTGGCTCAGAAAGCAAAACAGGTTTATGGAGTGGAAATAGTATCGGCTGCAATAGAAGATGCCAGAAGAAATGCCCGGTTGAATCAGATTGAGAATGCAGAATTTTTTGTGGGAAAAGCGGAAGAAGTTTTGCCGGGATTTTATGAAGAATATAGCCGGACACATCCGGGAGAAAATGCCCGGGCAGATGTGATCGTGGTGGATCCGCCAAGAAAAGGCTGCGAGGAAAGCGTGCTGGATACCATGGTGAAGATGCAGCCGGAGAGAATCGTATATGTGAGTTGTGATTCGGCTACACTGGCAAGGGATTTGAGAATATTATGCGATAAGGGATATCGGATAGACAGATGCGTGGGGTGCGATATGTTTCCGCAGACGGTGCATGTGGAAACAGTCTGCCTTCTATCAAGAAAAGCCCAATAAATCAAAGGTTTCTGCGATTTCGGCAGAAAAATGGATGTGTGTTTCTGTTTCCGCAGAGTGATGATATAACAGGAGGTTTACCCCAGGGGATAGGCTTTGGAGAACAGGAAATATACATTTTGGCGAAAGGATACTTTTTCGCAAAAGTAAGTAGGAGGTGTCGTATGGAAGAACATAATGAGCTTGATGTTTTTAGTGAGACAAATTACATTGATGTATTAAAAGATATTCTTGAAACTTTTATGAACGAAGCAACAGATATTGCTGTGCAGGTGATGAATTCAGATATTGTGCAAGATGGAACAGAAGTCTTATCACAGGTTGGTGAAGCGGTTTCTGGAGCCATTAAATCGCTAAAGGTTGCGCAGAAAATTGCAGGCATACCAACAGCTTTATATATGAAAAAGTTTGAGAGGTATTGTAAGGGGTTAACAACGATACCTTTGGAGAAAAGACAAAAATATATGAAACTTCTTGGAAAAGAGAAGTTTAATAAAGAAAGTGTATTTGTGCTTAATGTAATAAATAGAATTGAGGAAAATGAGAAGATTCCTTTGTTTTTAAAGATTCTTAACGCCAAAATGGATGGCTTTATTGATGATAATGAGTACCATAGATTAATGATTTTGACAGATCGTACATTGTATAGCGATTTATTATATTTGAAGGATAATATTACAGAAGACCCTGTTAAATTGGATTCGGATTCTGACTATGGCCTTGCGTCAAGTGGTTTGCTGGTTACTGCGGGGAATGAATGGGTTGAAGGCATGGATGATACAGACAACGGTGTCCGATTTAATTATACCTTGGCGGCAAAGAAAATGGCATATATTTTCTTCGGTGTTGAGTGTGCTATGAAACCATCCAATAAAGGTATAACTATTTTAGTTGCAGCTTCGAACGAGGAAGTGGAAGAACAACTCAATGAGCTTTTTAAACAATAATATTGAAGTATGGGAAGAAATGAGGCAATAAGATGACCACAGAGTTATTAGAGATAATGCAAAAAGATATAAAACGATGTGAAGATGCTCAAAGTTCAAATGAAGGTACGCATCGTTTGTACCAAGCATTGATTGCAAAATATAATGGAATATTTGAAGGTTTTGAAAAGGACATACCAACCTCTGGAAAAGCAGCTTTTGGAGGTGGAGAGTTTAACTATAGACCAGAACTGAATGCAATTAAAGAAAAATTAGAGTTACTCATTGTGACAGATAATGACAAAGATCCTCTGTTTAATTTTAAAGTTATGTATGAGGACGATTTAGAATCGTTGAAAAAAGCTATTTCTGATTCTGAAAATAGAGAAACGCCAGAATCAGCAAAGTTACAGCTGTATAAAGATGTGACTGCGAAGTATCATCCGTATATACCTAAACTTAGCGATGGACTATATCAGTATATTCAGGCATATGCATTTTATGATGATGTTTCTGGAGAATCGTTGTTTCATAATCTTAAGCAAGTATATAATAAAATGTTGTCTTTTAAAGCATTGGGGTATCCTTCACTGAAAGAAGCAATTCCTCAGAGTGTACCAATGGTGCAGATAACAAATACAAATGAAAACAAAGTTGACATCAATATTTCCTTTAGTGATGTAAGAAAAGAAATTGAGAATATGTCGGCATTGCCAGATGCTGAAATAGAGGAAATTTTGAATAAAATTAACGAATTAGAAAAAATTGTTAAATCTTCAGACCGCAAATCAAAAAAGTGGGAAAATGCAAAAGGAATTGTTAAATGGATTGCTGATAAAGGCGTTGATGTAGGAATTGCATTGTTGCCGCTGTTATTGCAGATTAAGTAGGCATACATAGAAACGTAGTGTGAGGAATGCTGTATAAGGGGATAAAACCGTTACCCCACTTTGAAAATATATTGTATACTTTCGCTATGCAGTATAAAATCAAAGTTCAGGGGAATATTGAAACCGTTTGTCTGCTTTCAAAGAAACCTTGATTTTCTGCGGTTTGTGGGAAATTAAGGAGCGAAAATGTATGTGTATTTTGTAGCCTTATGAATGAACCATTTGAATATCGTAGCAGAGGGGTGTTTTGAGACTCTGCTGAATAATAGGTTTTTGCTAAAAGGTATCACTTTTGCGAAAATGTATGATACCTCCTGGCAGGAGCCTTTTTGTATAAAGATAACTTGACTTATAAATCTTACTGATGTAATATTTACACAAGTGCAGCAGGATTGCGG
>DETV01000089.1 GCA_002361775.1 Eubacterium sp. UBA3279 | reverse complement strand
GTACTTTTTCTTGACATAGGATCACCTTTTCAGGGGGAAAGGACAGTGGATTGTTATTGAATCTGGTGTTGGATTACCGAAACAAGTATTATCCGGAGAAAAATCTGGGAGTTTTTCATCAGGATTTTGAAGCGCAGTATACGGTAACTACAGAGTATATTGAAAGAACTTTTGAGCGGATCAAAGATCAGGTGGAGCCTTATTGGGTCTGTCTTCCCATGGCTACGAGAACGGCAGTGAGCAGTTATGAAATGTTCTGGTATCCCTGGGATGATAAGAAAAAAGAGAGTTGGGTACGGCCTATGCCGGAGAAAGAATATGTGATTAATCTGGAAAATAATCCTATTACCACCTATCATTATCGAATGCATCAGGAGGATCTGGCCAAACAATTTGGAAGATGGTATCGTATGTCCCACGGTGAAGGAAAAACAGTATGTCTGTTGGGAATGCGTGCAGAAGAATCAATGCAAAGATATAGCGGATTTTTAAATCTGAAAAGCGGATATAAGGGAGAATGCTGGATCAGTCCTCTGTTTAAAGATGTCTGGAGCGCATCTCCCTTATATGATTGGACACATCAGGATGTGTGGCACGCTAATTATCTGTTTGATTATGATTATAATCAATTGTACGATTTGTATTATAAGGCGGGATTAAAGGTATCTCAGATGAGAGTGGCTTCTCCGTTTAATGATTATTCCAAAGATTCTCTGAATCTTTACCGGGTAATTGATCCTCAGGTCTGGGTGAAATTAGTAGGCCGGGTAAAAGGAGCAAATTTTGCCAGTATTTACGGGCGGACGAAGGCAATGGGGTATAGAAATGTTACTTTGCCCGAGGGTCATACCTGGAAATCTTATACGATTTTTCTGTTGGATACTCTTCCGGCGCGGTTAAGGAATAATTATATCAAAAAATTCAACACGTCCATTCATTTCTGGCATAATACGGGAGGCGGTCTGGATGAGGAAGCCATTCAGGAACTGCTGGATCACGGATATAAGATCCAAAGAAACGGGGTATCAAATTACACTTTAAAGAAGAAATCCAGAATTATCTTTACGGAAAAAATCCCGGATAATACGGATGATATCAAATCCACAAAAGACATTCCCAGTTGGAAAAGAATGTGCTACTGTATTCTGAAAAATGACCATAACTGCCGATTTATGGGGTTTGGACTGACCAGACAACAACAAAAGCGGGTGGATATCATCAGGAATAAATATAAAAGTGTGGAGGAGTTGGAAATATGAGTTATGTAAGTCCGGTATATCATGTGATTGCCGTTCCAGTGGAGAAAATTGTGGCAAATACATACAATCCCAATGCTGTAGCGCCGCCGGAGATGAAATTGTTGTATGAAAGCATTAAAGCGGACGGATATACTATGCCGATTGTATGCTATTATAGTAAAGAAAAAGATATTTATATTATCGTAGACGGTTTTCATCGGTATCGGGTAATGTTGGAGCATCCGGATATTTATGAAAGAGAGCATGGAATGATGCCGGTATCGGTGATCGATAAGCCGCTGGATCAGAGAATGGCCAGTACGATCCGTCACAACAGAGCCCGAGGTACCCATGATGTCAATCTTATGAGTAATATTGTGAAGGAATTACAGGAATTGGGAAGATCTGATGGGTGGATTTGTAAGCATCTGGGAATGGATAAGGATGAAGTGCTTCGTCTTAAACAGATCACCGGTCTGGCTGCTCTGTTTAAGGATGTAAATTTTGGTCAGGCATGGAGACCGGAGGAGGATGAAGAAGAGGGAATCATGGAAGGAGAGGAAGAAGAAATCTGGTGATTATTCAGCGCAAAAGGTTCTTGATTTTTTCATCGTGATTTGATAAGATAATAGTTCGCCTTAAACTGGAGGGTGTTTTCATGGGATGGATGGAAATGCCCGTTTCAGATTTTGGAATAAAATTTGAGAATAGTGAGGAAAAAGAACATGGAAAAAGACAAAGATCAATTGCTGGAAGAACAGCATCTTCAATCATGTCTGGATATTATCCGTGAAAACATCCGCGTGTATGAGGAAAAAGAGAAAATCTATCGAAAAGAAGTAACTGAGTTATTTCAGGCTGTAAAAAAAGGAGAAGGCGATTCCTATGGTCAGTTGACAGCAGAACAAAACCTTCTGGAACACGTGGAAAATGCTCTGAGAAAAAATCGCGCTGCATTGGAAAAAGCATACTTTGGAAGAGTGGATTATCAGGATCGGACTTTTGGTGGAAAAGAAAGCAGGTATATTGGAAAACACGGAGTGACCCGTAATTCCGATGATGTGGTGATCGTAGACTGGCGGGCGCCGGTATCCAGCGTGTATTATGAAAACGAGCTGGGAGAGGGAGTGTACGATGTTCCTGGAAGTGAACCGGTGGAAATCCTATTGGAAAAAAAGAGAACGTATGATGTTCAGAAGGATCAGCTTCTCGGATACTATGATGATGATGTGGCAGCAAATGATGAATTGCTGGTAAAATATCTTTCTCAGAACAAAGAAGCTGTACTGGGAGATATTATTGCTACGATTCAGAAAGAACAAAATGAAATTATCCGTGATACGCCTTTTAAAAATATTATAGTTCAGGGTGTGGCAGGAAGTGGAAAGACCACGGTGGCCCTTCACAGAATTTCTTATGTGTTATATAACTATGAAGAGCGGTATAAACCTTCAGAGTTTTGTATTGTGGGCAGCAGCGATATGCTGTTAAATTATATCAGCAGCGGTTTGCCTGAACTGGAAGTCAATCATGTCAGACAGATGCGTATGGATATTTTTCTTCCCTACCTTATGGGAAAAGCCTGGAAGAAAAAATATAGAGTGATTTCGGATGATGAAATGGCTCCCGTAAAGAGTAAACTGAGATTTGTAAAACAGTTAGAGTTATACCTGTCTTTGTGGGTAAAAGAATATCTGAATCTGGAAAGTATTCGTGACAGACAACTGGGCTGTATTTTATCCCGGACAGATATGGAAGAAACTTATGAGAGAAACCCTCAAATGTCGTTGTTGCAGATGGAAAAATTATTAAATCAGAGAATCGCCTCCCGCATTCGTTTCTTATGTACAGAGAAGGATGAGAGTTTCAAAAAGAAAAAACTTCAGGAATATAAGAAATACTTTGATTCTTCCGTACACAAATGGACGGAGGTTGAGATCTATCAGAAATTTTTATGTTGGATGGAACAACAGGATGGGAATGATCAGTGGGAAAAATCCCTGGAACATATAAAAAAGGGAGAGATGGATCTTTATGATGCGGCGGCTCTCGGGCTGATCTGGAAACGGATTTTAAAGAAAAAGGACGTGGATGAATTTAGTCAGATTATCATAGATGAGGCGCAGGATTTTGGGGAAATGGTATATTATGTGATGAAACAACTGCTCCCGGAATGTTATTTTACTATTATGGGAGACGTTTCTCAAAATATCCGGTATGAGACGGGAATGAATGACTGGGATGGCCTGAAAGAAATCATGTTTGAAAAAGAAAATGACGGTTTTTATCTTCTGGCAAAGAGTTATCGCAACACCATTGAAATATCCGAATGTGCGGGAAAAGTCCTGGAAAAAGCTTCTCAGGGAAGCTATAAGATTCAGCCGGTGATCCGTCACGGGCAAAAGGTGACAGTGAAACAGGAAACAGGAGAAAAACTTGAAATGATTTTGCAAGATACCGTGGAACAGGTTTTGCAAAAAGGATTTGAAACGGTAGCTGTAGTGTGTAGAAATGAAGAAGATACAGATGAAGTGAGAAAAATTCTCAAAATCGAAGAAGATCATTCCGGGTTTCATAATGGTGTGATGGTACTTCCTGTAACATTGACAAAAGGTCTGGAGTTTGATGCGGTAATCTTGTGGAAACCGGACGGAGAGCATTACGGAGTCAATGCCCGGGAGGCAAAACTTTTGTATGTGGCTATCACCCGGGCATTACATGAATTGTATATGATCGGAGATAAAAAAATCTCAGATTTATGTTATTAAAGCTACAGAACGGGAGTGATCAGGACTTTTCCCGTACCCCGGTAAACATTGACCAATCCTTCTTTTGAGGCGGCAGATCCGATCAGGGATTTGCCGGAACGCTCTACAGTAAAATCAAGGTTGCCACTCCAGGCAATAGCCATATTGCCGTCAATTTTCAGAACATCATCTCTCAGGGTGATTTCAACCAGTTCATCCTGAGAACAGGGAGATTCCAGACAGACAGCTCCGCTTCCTTTCAGGCCGAGATTAAAAAGACCTTCATTTCCGGCAACCGCAGAGGAAAGATTAGAGCGCATAACAGCCTTGTGTTTGATGGTGGCGTCACAGGCAAGAAAAAGTCCGTCATCCAGTACAATGGAGCCATTCCATTCATCCAGATCCAAAAGGAGAAGATGTTTGTAGGTGGGTTCTAAAACGAGGATGCCCTCACCGGTGTATTCAGGTTTAATGACAGATTCACCTGTCATTTTCCCCCGGACTGCTTTGCCAAGTAAATCCCCCACACCTTTTAAACCTGTAGTGGCATTGACTTTTCCCGCCATCCACTGCATGGCGCCTTGCTGAATGGTTACATTTGCTTTGGACAGATCACAGACGACCTGACGTTTTCGAATGTTCATGGCATTACAAAAGTAAGCTTTTTGAGCATCCTGGGGAGATACAGACAGATCTCTGGTATATTCAATGGCAGTAAAGGGACCTAAGGATTTAATAATACGGACGTCATCATTTTCTGTAAAATTTGATATATGAAACATGGACACACCTCCAGAAATAAAATGAGAACTACTGTAAACAGAATTGCTGCTGCAGTAGTTTTTTTTGTTGTAATTGTACCATAAAGATATATCGAAAAAAAGGATTTTGGCGGGCGGGAGATGGATATGTTGGCTGTATATGCCAAAAGTTCAAAAAGTACAGTTTACAATATGGTTACAGAATGTTGGGGGGTGATATGGTATAATAATTGCACACAGTGCAATTCAAGCCAATGTGTCATTGGCTTGCTGTCACTGCGGTGACAGATTATACCTGGCAGTCCACGGCTTGAAAAGCAAATGCCCATACGGGCGCTTTCTTTTCTGCGCGCGTGGTATAATAACTGCACGTAGATTGATGAATAGGAGATTTTTGATATGCAGGCGGAGATTTTGGTGATTGAAGATGAAGAATCAATTAATGATTTGATTTGTATGAATCTGGAAGCGGTGGGATATCATACCACTCCTTTTTTTGACGGTAATGCCGTGAGTGAACATCTCAGAAAGAATTCTTCTTATAATCTGGCTTTGTTGGATGTGATGCTTCCGGGAAAGGATGGATTTGAACTGCTTCCGGAACTGAAGGAAGCAAAGATTCCGGTTATTTATCTTACAGCGAAGGGTGATCTGGGGAGTAAGATTAAAGGGCTGAAGGCAGGAGCGGAAGATTATCTGGTAAAGCCTTTTGAGATGTTGGAACTTCTTGTGAGGATTGAAAAAGTGCTGCTTCGAAATAAAGGGTTGGAGGATTATATTCGTATCCGGGATGTGGAGATTTTTCCCCAACAGCGAATCGTAAAAAGAAGAGGACAGGAGATTCCTTTCAAACCTATGGAATTTGACTGCCTTTTGCTTCTGGCAAAATACAAAAATATTGCTCTTTCCAGGGAAGAGATGCTGAATACTCTTTGGGGTGTGGATTTTGAAGGAGAGACGAGAACGATAGACGTTCATGTGGGAAGAATTCGAAAAAAGCTGGATTTTCAGGATGTAATAAAAACAGTACCCCGGATCGGATACAGATTGGAGGGATAGAAGAATGAAGCTTTCCAGAAAAATTTCTCTGGCAGCGGTGGGTTTTTTACTGTTATTTTCTCAGGTGTTTTCCCTGTGGCTGATGGACAGGATGGGAAAAGATATGGTGACAAATATTGTCCGGCAGGAAGGGGAAAAACTTTATTTGGAAACGGAAGAATTTGGAAGCCTGATAAGTGGGCAAAGTTATGGAAATGATGCAGAAGCCATCTATATGGGCAGGGAAAACTTTATAAAAACTTATTCTGAGAATACGGTACTTTTTTATAAAGAGAAAGAAATTTTCAACAGTACGCCCTACGAATTTGACCTGTCCATGATAAATAAAGAAATGCAGG
Source organism: Eubacterium sp. UBA3279 (assembly GCA_002361775.1). Lineage (GTDB taxonomy): Bacteria > Bacillota > Clostridia > Lachnospirales > Lachnospiraceae > Oliverpabstia. The sequence continues at coordinate 5,843 of DETV01000089.1, read as the reverse complement.
AGAGAGACTATATCCGGGCATCTTTGGATGACCGCCAATTATTAGTTTTTTCTGTCTGCAGGAAACCGTATCAGGTTGTTCATTATCGGGATATTACGGATGTTTATCGACAGATGGAAATACTTTTCATAAAAGGATTTGCAGGAGCAATTGTGCTTTGTATTTGTCTGAATCTTGTCTTTCCTTTTGTAATCCAGAAGATTCTGAAACCTTTGTATCAGTTGAAACAGGTTTCGGATGAGTTTATTCAGGGAAATTACAAAGAACGTCTTCCGGTAATAAAAATGGATGAAATAGGAGAAATTTCCCAGGCGTTTAATCATATGGCGGATCAGGTGGAAAAGCAGATTGAAGAACTGGGGGAGGAAAATGAAAAACAAAGACGATTGATGGGAAGTCTGGCCCATGAATTGAAAACGCCGATGACGGCAATCCAGGGATATGCCCATACGCTGCGCCATCTGGTTTTGCCGCCGGAAAAACAGGAGAAATCCCTGGCTTATATAGAAAAGGAATGTAAGCGGTTATCCCGGTTATCCGGTAAAATGCTGGAACTTACCCGTTTGTGGGAAGGAGAAGAAATCGAAAGAAAAAAAATATTGGTGGCAGTATTATTTGAAGAAGTGGAAAAAACTGTAGAGTGCCGTATACAGGAGAAACACCTGCATCTGGAAAAAAAGGCATCAGAAAATCTGTGGATCTGGGGAGATGAAGACCTTTTGATCAGTTTTTTGATCAATCTGCTGGACAATGGTTGTAAAGCAAGTGTTCCCGGAGGAAGAATAGAATTGATAGGAAACAGGGAAGGTTTATGGGTTGTTGACGAGGGCGGAGGAATTCCTCCGGAGGAATTATCTAAGATTACAGAACCCTTTTATATGGTAGATAAATCCCGGGCCAGAAAAGAAGGAGGAGCAGGACTGGGTCTTGCTCTGTGTGATGAGATCGCCCGCATCCATAAGGGGAAGCTGGTGATGGAAAATATGTCCCCCAAAGGATTCCGGGCAGGATTATTTACCGTTTGTTTACAGGAAGGCGAGGACTTGGAAACAGAGAGACAGCTAGAATAATTATATCGTAACAAAGAGGAGGATATCAGAATGAAAAAAAGAAGCATTGTGACAGCGGCTCTCTGTCTGTCTCTTTTATCCGGCTGTGCCGAAACACCGGAAAATGCTATTGTGAAAAAGAAAACAGGGCAGAATATAGAGCAGTATAAAGAAGTGCAGCAGCCGGAAGAAAAAGAGACAGAAACAGAAAATCAGGAAGAGGTGGTTCGGAAAAATGAACTTGCCAGCCGTCTGTCGGTTCCCCAGACGTACCAGGATTCCGGTCAGTCAGAAGACGGGAGATTCCAGTTAGTCTGTGAAGCCAAAGTTGAGGTACCGGATGTGGAGAAAATCGGGGTATATAAAGTAAGTCAGTTGCCCTTTGACCAGCCTTTTATTGATAAAGTGACTGACGCCTTTTTTGGGGATGCTCCCGTATATGACGGTGCAGAATATGGAAGGATGACGAAAGGCGAGATACTGGAAAAGCTGGAAGAATTAAAAAAATATCAGGCAGAGGGAAATGAAGATCCTTACGGTTTGATCGCCCAAAGAAAAGAAGCCGGAGAAGAATTTGATCCGGAAGAGGTGTATAGTTTGCAGAGGGAAATCGACGGTTGGGAAGCAGAATATCAGGATGCGCCGGAGGAAGTGACAAAAGTTCCAGTGACTCCTGCCCTGCAGGAAGGGTATTTTCAGGGAGTTGTGGAGATGAATGGGGAAATGTATAATTATAAGTTAAAAACAGGTGCGGGAGACCATATGAACATTCAGATAGAACAAAGAGATGCGAATAGAATGTGGATAGATATGGATTCTGTTGCTGAAAGAACAGAGTCTGATCCTGCAATCGAACTTCCTTCCGGGGAAGAGGTAAAAAAACGGGTGGGTATTACGGAAGAAGAAGCAATTACCAAAGCTGCCTCCTATCTGGAAAAAATGGGACTTACAGATTTTGTGCCACAGAGGACACGACTTGCCCTTACGACAGAGATACCGGAAGAGGGAGAAAATAAAGTATCTTATAAAGAAGCGTCTGCCTGTTATATGATTTCTTTTACCAGACAACTGGAAGGCTTTCCCATCACCTGGGAAGGAAATTACGGGGGAGGTCTGGAATCTATGGAAAGCACTATAAAACCCTGGGCATACGAGAGAGTAGAGATCGGGGTAGATCAGGGAGGACTTTGCCACGCAGAGATTTTGAATCTGTATCAGATCGGAGAAAAACAGGTGGAGAATGTGGAATTAAAACCATTTTCGGAAATCAGTGAAATATTCCGGCAGATGATTCTGATAAAAAATGCAGATATGGAATACGACCAGACCAGTAAACTGACCATTGACAGGGTAACTTTGGGATATATGCGGGTATATGATCCCGGCGCAGATGCTTCTACAGGTCTTTTGGTACCGGTGTGGGATTTCTTCGGACAGGAAGAGGGACAATGTACTATAGAGGGGGAGACAACACCATTTTCCCAGAACAATCCGGAAGGGAGCTTTCTCACCATTAATGGAGCAGATGGTACTGTCATAAACAGAAGTCTGGGATATTGATATGAAGCAGATCGGGATGGTGGTGAAATTTAATTTTCTTGGATTTTTCAGAAATTCCAGAACGACGATCACGTTTTTGCTCAGTGTGATTCTCTGTTTTTTTCTCAGTGAAAAAGTGATCGGAGTTGCCGAATATTTTCACAGCACGATGCAGGCGGCAGAACCTTTTATCTGGACCTTTGGGGATTCCATATCCATACTGCTGGTATCTCTGCTGTTGATTTTTCTTTTTTCAGATCTGCCGAAACTTACCGCTTTTACTCCTTTTTATCTTTTGCGGATGGATAAGAAAAAATGGCTGGCGGGGCAGATGGTCTATATTTTGCTGGTTACTGCTCTTTATGTGGGATTTATTCTGGCAGTCACCATTCTTCTATGTATGAAATACAGTTTTCCCGGAAATCTCTGGAGTGAAACGGCAGCCATGCTGGGGTATTCTAAAATGGGAGAAAAAATGCAGGTGCCTTCTACGGTAAAGGTGATGGAAAGCATCAGTCCCTACGGATGCATGGTTCAGGTAATGGTATTGATGTTGGGATATTCTCTTACGTTGGGGTTTCTGATTTTACTGGGAAATGTGGTTTTAGGGAAAAAATGGGGAATGTTTCTGGGGATTGGTTACAGCTTTTACGGATTTTTGCTGGATCCCAATGTACTGGGAAAAATTCTGGGACTGGAAAAACATGAAATGTATCAGGTGAGAAGTATTGTGGGGTGGATCAGCCCACTGAATCAGGCAGTTTATGGACTTCATGACTTTGGATACGATAATCTTCCTTCGGTGGGACAGTCTCTGCTTCTTTTTGGTATCCTTCTTGGAATCATCTGGCTGGGAACCTATCAATCACTGAGAAAATATAATTTTACATTTCTGGGAGGGAGCGGCTGAAATGGATTTTGGGAGGATGATCAGAACCCGGCAATTCTGGCTGACAGTTTTGATGGCTCTGGCAGGGTTATTTCTGGGAACTGCCTGGCCGCAGTGGAAAGAGAATACCGTGTTTCCCTCCGGGATGTTTCTGGAACTGACAAAAGAAAGCTTACAGTCAAGGATTGTTATATTTTGTATTCCTGTTATAGCGGTGATTCCCTGGGGAGAAGAATATATAAGAGAAAGACAGTGGAATTTTCTCAGATTTCTGATCATAAGAAAAGGAAAAAAATTATATTGTCTGGATCGGGCAGTGACGACGGCAATATCAGGAATGGCAGTGTGGCTGATAGCCTCCTTTGGCCAGCTCCTTTTCTTTTTTTTGCTTTTTTTCTGGAAAGAAGAGATTTTTGTCTTTTCCCGGGAGAATTTTCAGGAATATTTTCAGATTTTGGGAAGAATTTGTCTTATTACCTCCTGTCTTGCCTGTCTGGGAGGAATCGTGGGAGCTGTTAGCAGATCGGTATATCTGTCCATGGGCATTCCCTTTGTAATGTATTTTTCACTGGTGATGCTCCGGGAGAGATATCTGAATTGGATGTACTGTATGGATCCCAGAGAGTGGGTTCTGAAAGAAGAATACTGGGGAGAGCAGGGGAGAGGATTATGGATGTTCCTTCTTCTGTTGTGGATCGGTTTAACTGTGATTTATGAGAAAATTCTGGAAAGCAGACTGGAGGAAATATGACAGATCAGTATTATATCCGGCTTTGTAAAGTGAGAAAATCCTTTGGGGAGGAAGAGGTACTCCGGGAATTAAGCTGGGAAATGGAACGGGGAAAAGTATACGGAATCGTGGGGAACAATGGTTCCGGGAAAACGGTTTTGATGAAATGTATCTGCGGATTTCTCCCGGTCAGCGGGGGAACCGTACAGGTGGGAGGAAAATACGTGGGAACAGAAGTGGATTTTCCGGAAAGTCTGGGGGTTATCATAGAGACACCGGGATTTCTTACAAATTTCAGCGGCAGAAAAAATCTGGAAATTCTGGCACAGCTTCGGGGAAAAATAACAGGAAGTGATATTACCCGGGTACTCAGGCAGGTGGGACTGGATCCGGAGATGAAAAAGCCGGTGAACAAATATTCTCTGGGAATGCGTCAGAGGCTGGGAATTGCCCAGGCGATTATGGAAAATCCCGAACTGCTGATCCTGGATGAACCTTTTAACGGATTGGATCATCATGGAGTGGAGGAAATCAGGAAAATTTTACTGGAACAAAAGAAACAGGGGAAAACGATTCTTCTTGCCAGCCATAATCAGGAAGATATCCGGATCCTGTGTGACCGGGTGTTTGAAATGGATGGAGGAGTGATGAGAGAGGTGCAGAAGATACTATGAGAAAAAGAAAATGGATGACAGCGATTTTGGCGGTCTGCTTAAGCTGTGGGAATATATACGGAGAAATTGATCAGGGAAAAGACAGGGTATGGGCGCAGGAAATTTCCGCAACAGAAAACCAACAGCAACAAAATCCTTCGCAGGAGAAAAGGGTTCCGGAAGTAACAGATACACCGGAGCCTACAAAGGAACCGGATACAGAAGAGGATACCCGGGTATATCTGGGGCTGGATACCATGCATATATATGCTCATATGGAAAATTCTTTTTCTCAGGGGTACATTCCTGTGACAGAAGGAAATGTGGTGCATCTTACAGTACCTTTCAGCGCCAGCGGAAACTTAAAGGATGATCAGATAACGGTAGATCTGGAATTGGGAGAGGAGGCTCCCTTCGTATATGCCAGTTATAGAAAAACAGTGGCAAAGGAAAAATATACTTTTGAAGGAAAAACGGTGGATACCTATCTGTATCAATGTGATATTCAACTGGAAGAAGACAGGAGCAATGGGAGATATCCGGTGATGGTGAAAGCTGTTGGATATAATGAAAAGGGAGAAGAGGTGAAGCTGGAATATCGTATCTTTGTCACCATAAACGACGGAAAAGAAGAAGAGCCACAGGAGACACCTTCGGAAGAAACAGATCATTTGCAGGAAGAAATACAGGAAAATGTTCCGGAAAACTTTTCTGAGAGTTTTAGCAGCCCGGAGGGAGGAGCTTTCCAGACAGAAACAAGGGAAGAGGTGGTTCACCAGCCGAAACTGATCCTTACAAAAAATACTTTGGTAAAGAAAAAGGTTCCTGCAGGAGAAAAACAGGAATTTATCTTAACTTTTAAAAACAGCAGTAAACAGGAAACCATTTGTAATCTGAAAATCAACGGTAAAGCGGGGGAAGATACGATTACTATGGAAAACAGTTCATTTTATTTTGAAAACTATAAATGAGTAAATACCAAA
>DETV01000021.1:16252-16384 GCA_002361775.1 Eubacterium sp. UBA3279 | reverse complement strand
TAACAGTTCAGCCCGCGCCATTCGTAAAACCGTACTGCGTACTTATCGTGGCTATCGCCACTGTTTTACTCATAATCGGGCGTTCCACTCATCCAGTGTACCAGGAGAGCAAAAACATGCAAGCATGTTTTG
>DETV01000021.1:0-15948 GCA_002361775.1 Eubacterium sp. UBA3279 | reverse complement strand
GCAAAAACATGCAAGCATGTTTTGTGCTTTCCGTACACTGGACGGCTGAACTGTTACTTCATAATAGTTAATAAAATATAAAAAGATTGAGAATTCTATGGATGTATGGTAGTATTTGACTAGATAGATTTTTGAAAGAACGGGATATGAAATGAAGAAAAAAGAAGGGAAGAGAAGATGAAATACTGGGCAGATATTTTCAAACATCTTACAACTTTGACTCAGTTTGGATTGTCTTTTATTACTCCTACTTTGTTATGTCTTGCTCTTTGCGCCTGGGTATCCCAGCGTTTTGATCTGGGAGGATGGATTTATATCCCGGGATTTTTCTTTGGAATGGGAGGCTCTTTTATGGTTGCTTACAAACTTTATTTGAGAGTAACCAGGCGCCAGGATAAGGAAGAGAAAAAGAAAGTAAGTTTTAACAGACATATTTGATGGGAGGAGCATATGGGAAGTATTTTTCGTGATATTCAGCCTGCGGTGAAGAAAGAAACGAAGAGAGTGACAGTAATCACAGCAGTTGGTGTGGCAGTGATGTGGATAGGATTTGGGATTTTCCACTGGATTTTTCCCAAGAAGGTTCCGTTTGATTATACGGTATTTTTAGGAGGTTTGGGCGGTGGATTGATTGCCGTACTGAATTTCTTTTTGATGGGTCTTACAGTTCAGAAAGTGGCTTCTTCAGAAGATGAGGAAAAGGCCAGATTGAAGATGAAAGCAAGTTATTCTCAGAGAATGTTGCTGCAGATGGTATGGGTAGTGATTGCTATCGCAGCACCTTGTTTTCAGTTTGTGGCAGGACTTCTTCCCCTGCTGTTCCCTGGTTTTGGAATTAAAATCCTGGGAATTGCAAGGCAAAGTTAAGAATATATGATAGACAGGAGGTGGAGAGAGGCATGGAGTTGGATTTTTCAGGAGCAAAAGTCTATTTCACTCTGCCCATTGATTTTCCTATATTGGGGCAATTGCAGATCAGTGAGACGATGGTTGTCAGTTGGATTGTTATGCTGGTGATCACAGGATTTTGTATCTGGCTGACTCATGACCTGAAAGTAAAGGATATTTCCAAGCGGCAGGCGGTTGCTGAGTTGTTAGTAGAGACAGCAAATAAGTTTGTGATTGGAAATATGGGAGAAAAGTTCCGGCACATGATTCCCTTTGTGGCAGCGCTGTTTATAACCAGCGTAGTGTCGAATCTTATCAGTCTGATCGGGCTGAGAAGTCCCACGGCAGATTTGTCTACAGAGGCAGCGTGGGCAGTGGTTGTATTTATTATGATAACCAGTCAGAAGATTAAAACCAATGGATTTGGAGGTTATCTGAAAGGATTTACAACGCCGATAGCAGTTATGACACCGTTTAATATTCTGTCAGAACTTGCCACACCTATTAGTATGGCTTGCCGTCATTTTGGAAATATTCTTTCAGGTGTGGTTATCAATGGTCTGATTTATGGAGCGTTGGCTGTAGCAAGTTCTGCATTATTCGGTTTGCTTCCGGGATTGGTGGGCGATGTCCTTGCTAAAATACCTATTCTTGATGTGGGTATTCCGGCGATTTTATCTGTTTATTTTGACTGGTTCTCAGGCTTTATGCAGGCATTTATTTTCTGTATGCTGACAGTTATGTATATTGCAAATGCAGCAGAGGAATAAAAAGTAAAAAATTTATTATCATATTTACAGGAGGAAAACACTATGGAATTTCAATTACTTGCAAAAGGTATCGCATTGGCAGGATGTGCAATTGGAGCAGGAGCAGCATTGATCGCTGGTATCGGACCTGGTATCGGAGAAGGTAACGCAGTGGCAAAAGCGCTGGAAGCAATCGGACGTCAGCCGGAGTGCAAAGGCGATGTTACTTCTACTATGCTTTTAGGTTGTGCAATTGCAGAGACTACAGGTATTTATGGTTTCGTAACCGGTCTGCTGCTGATTTTTGTGGCGCCAGGTATGTTCATGAACTTCCTCAGCTAATAAAAGAAACGTAGAGACAGGAGGTTGCGTGTATGCAGGTGCAGGATTTAGTTGGAATTGTACCATGGACCTTCATAGCACAGATTGCGAATCTTTTTATTCAGGTGCTTTTGATCAAACGCTTTTTGTTTAAGCCGGTAAATGAGATTTTAAAGAAAAGAAAAGAGATGGCAGATGCTGAGATCCAGGATGCTGTGAAAGCTAAGGATGAGGCCAATGCCATGAAGGCAGAATATGAGCAGAATATGCAGGAAGCAAAGAATAAGGCGAATGACATTTTGATGACAGCGCAGAAAACCGCTGCGATCCAAAGTGAAGAGATGCTCAAAGAGGCTTCTGCCCAGGTGGCGGCTATTAAGGCAAAAGCAGAGAAAGACATTGCACAGGAAAAGAGAAAAGCTGTCAATGAGATCAGAAGCGAGATTGGCGATATGGCAGTGGAAATTGCCGGAAAGGTAATCGAGCGGGAAATCTGTGAAGAAGATCATGAGAAGTTAATTAATGATTTTATATCGAATGTAGGTGATGCATCATGACACAGACTGCCAGAATATATGGGAGCAGCTTGTATGATCTTGCTGTTGAAGAGCAGCTTACAGGCGTCATACAGGAGCAGATGGGAATCATCCGAAGGCTTTTTCAGGAAAATCCTGATTATGTACGGTTACTTATGGAACCCTCTATCCCTCAGGATGAGAGAAACAGTCTGATAGAGAAAGCTTTTGGCGCTCAGGCAGAACGATATCTGATAAATTTTTTGAAGATTTTATGTGAAAAAGGCATTCTCACAGAGTTCGGAGGATGTTGTGAAGAATTTACACGGCGTTATCATGCAGATAATAATATCGCAGAAGCGGTTGTGACCAGTGCAGTGGCGCTGAATGAACAGCAGTGTACAGCTTTGAAGGAAAAACTGGAGAAAATCAGTGGAAAGAAGATTTCTCTGATTGCGAAGGTGGATGCTTCTGTGGTGGCTGGACTGCGTGTGGAATTAGAAGGAAAACAGTTGGATGGAACGGTGCAGAGCCGTCTGTCGGGTGTATCCAAAAAGATGAATGAAATAACTATGTAACGATTTATAAAAGATTACAAACAATAATTTAAAGGATGGGAATGGAAACATGCAATTAAAACCTGAAGAAATATCCAGAGTCATCCGCAGTCAGATCAAATACTACGAAAATGCAATTCAACACAATGAGACAGGTACCGTTTTGATGGTAGGTGACGGTATTGCCAGAGCCAGCGGCCTTGTGAACTGTATGGCAGGAGAATTGCTGGAATTTGAAGACGGAAGTTTTGGTATGGCTCAGAACCTGGAAGAAAACAGCGTGTCCATCGTTTTATTTGGTTCCGGTGAAAATATTGGTGAAGGGCAGACTATTAAGCGTACCGGAAAAGTAGTATCTGTGCCGGTGGGCGAAGCAATGATAGGAAGAGTAGTGAATGCGTTGGGTCAGCCTATTGACGGAGCAGGTCCCATTGCGACGGAAGAATTTCGCCCGATAGAAAGTCCGGCTCCTGGAATCTGTGAGAGAAAGTCTGTGCATGAACCTCTCCAGACAGGAATAAAAGCTATTGATTCTATGGTGCCAATCGGACGTGGACAAAGAGAGTTGATCATTGGGGACCGTCAGACGGGAAAAACCACATTGGCGGCAGATACCATTATTAATCAGAAGGGCAAAAATGTTATCTGTATTTATGTGGCAATTGGACAGAAGCGGTCAACAGTAGCCAATCTGGTGGAAAATCTTTCAAAAAATGGCGCGATGGATTACACGATTGTGGTGGCTGCCACTGCATCAGAATCCAGTCCTTTGCAGTATATTGCGCCGTATTCCGGCTGTGCAATGGGCGAATATTTTATGAATAAAGGTCAGCATGTGCTGATAGTATATGATGATTTGAGTAAACATGCAGTAGCTTATCGCGCGCTGTCTCTGTTGATTCGCCGTCCGCCGGGACGTGAAGCGTATCCTGGAGACGTATTTTATCTTCATTCCAGACTTTTGGAGCGTGCTGCCAAGCTGGATGATGAGCATGGCGGCGGTTCTCTGACGGCGCTCCCGATTATAGAGACGCAGGCAGGAGATGTATCTGCATATATTCCTACAAATGTAATTTCCATTACAGACGGACAGATATTCCTGGAAACAGAATTGTTCCATTCCGGTATTATGCCGGCGGTGAATCCGGGTATTTCCGTATCTCGAGTAGGTGGAAATGCACAGATTAAGGCTATGAAAAAAGTGGCAGGATCTCTGAAACTGATTTATTCTCAGTATCGTGAACTGCAAAGTTTTGCACAGTTTGGTTCTGATCTGGATGCAGATACAAAGGCGCGTCTGGCACAGGGATCCCGTATTGTGGAGGTGCTGAAGCAGAATCAGAATGCGCCGATTCCAGTGGAAAAACAGGTGGCGATTTTGTATGCAGTTACAAAAGGAAATCTGGTAAATGTGGATGTGGAAGATGTAAAAGCTTATGAAACAGGGCTGTACACATATCTGGATACAGATGCGGAAGGTGTAAATGTTATGCAGACGATTCGCTCTACAGGAAAACTGGAGTCAGATACAGAGGATAAACTGAAAAAGGTATTGGACGGGTATACAGAAGAATTTCTGAATACACGCCCTGCAAAATAAAGTAATCAGGAGGAAGTAAAATGGCTGCAAATATGAAGTCAGTAAAACTGCGGATTAAAAGTGTGCAAAGCACTATGCAGATCACAAAAGCCATGGAGCTGGTAGCATCCTCCAAACTGCGGAAAGCAAAAGAAAGGGCAGATTCTTGTCGGCCTTATTTTCGTGAACTTTATCGGACTCTTCAGGATATTGCTTCTGAGAATACGGAGTTTTTCTCCGTATATGCAAAAAAGGCGGTCAGCGACAGATATTGTTATATTGTTCTGGCCGGAGACCGGGGACTTGCAGGAGGATATAATGCAAATCTTTTGAAACGTCTGGAAGCAGAAAGTGAAGGGAAAGATTTTGTGGTGTTGCCTATAGGTAAAAAAGCAGTTGAATATGTTCAGAGAAAGAAGATAGACTGTGTTACGGAAGTGTTTGGAGAGATCGCAGATATCTCCGTGGCAGATTGTTTTGAGATTGCCCATCTTCTGTGCAGAGAGTTCAAAAAAGGAAAGTTTGGACATATTGAATTGTGTTATACAACTTTTGTATCTATGTTGTCTCAACAGCCAGAGGTGTCATCTTTGTTACCTTTGACGGATTTGGCAAAAAGAGAAGAGGATGGGGAGAAAGCCCGGAATCTGATCTGGTATGAACCAAATAGTGTGGAAGTGTTCGATGCTATTGTTCCGGAATATCTGGCAGGGGTAATTTATGGCGGTGTTTGCGAAAGTCTTGCCAGTGAACTGGCAGCGCGAAGAATGGCCATGGAGTCTGCGACAGGCAATGCAGAAGAAATGATTGATAAGTTAAATCTGTATTATAACAGAGCGCGTCAGGCCAGCATAACGCAGGAGATTACAGAGATCGTTGGAGGAGCAGAAGGTATATGAGTGAAAAACACATTGGTGAAGTCGTGCAGGTCATCGGTCCGGTTTTGGACATCCGCTTTGCGCATGATGAATTGCCTGCCCTGCTGAATGCCATTGAAATTGACAATAAAGGCGCAAAGCTGATAGCTGAAGTAGCCCAGCAGACCGGGGATAATACGGTACGGTGTATTGCCATGAATTCCACAGATGGTCTTGTTCGTGGCGCGAAAGCTATTGATACGGGAAGTCCCATAAAAGTTCCGGTAGGAGAAGAATGTCTGGGTCGTGTATTCAATTTGTTGGGAGATCCGGTGGATAATCTTCCCGCTCCGGAAACAAAAGAGCAGTGGCCTATTCATCGTCCGGCGCCTTCTTATGAAGAGCAGGTTCCGGCTACAGAGATTTTGGAAACAGGTATTAAGGTTGTTGATTTGATTTGCCCTTATGCAAAAGGCGGTAAGATTGGTTTGTTTGGTGGCGCCGGAGTAGGAAAGACAGTTTTGATCATGGAATTGATCCACAATGTTGCCACAGCGCATGGCGGTCTTTCTGTATTTACCGGTGTAGGAGAGCGTACCCGTGAAGGAAATGACCTTTATAATGAAATGAAAGAAAGCGGCGTTATTGATAAAACGGCATTGGTATATGGACAGATGAATGAGCCGCCGGGAGCTCGTATGAGAGTTGGTTTGTCTGGTCTTACCATGGCAGAATATTTCCGTGATGTGAAGAATCAGGATGTGTTATTGTTTATTGATAATATTTTCCGTTTTACCCAGGCAGGTTCAGAAGTGTCCGCTTTGTTGGGACGTATGCCTTCAGCAGTAGGATATCAGCCTACACTGGCAACGGAGATGGGAGCTTTACAGGAACGTATTACTTCTACCAGAAAGGGTTCTATTACCTCGGTTCAGGCTGTTTACGTTCCGGCAGATGACCTGACAGACCCGGCTCCGGCAACTACATTCTCCCATTTGGATGCTACTACAGTATTGTCTCGTGAGATTTCCAGTCAGGGTATTTATCCGGCAGTGGATCCTCTGGAATCCAGCAGCCGTATTCTTTCCCCGGAAGTGGTGGGAAGCGAGCATTATGAAATTGCCCGGGAAGTACAAAGAGTGCTTCAGCGTTATAAGGAATTGCAGGATATTATTGCAATTATGGGTATGGATGAGTTATCAGAAGAAGATAAGCTGACAGTAAATCGTGCCCGTAAGGTGCAGCGTTTCCTGTCTCAGAGTTTTTCTGTGGCAGAACAGTTTACCGGTATGCCGGGACAGTATGTGCCGCTGAAAGAGACACTGAGAGGATTTAAGATGATTCTGGATGGGGAATGTGATGAACTTCCGGAAAGTTGTTTCCTGTTCTCCGGAACTATCGATGAAGTTTTCGAAAAAGCGAAAAAACTGTAAAGGAGGCTGTCTATGAAGACATTTCCGTTACGAATCGGAACACCGGATGGTCTGCTTTTTGAAGGAAATGTGGTACGGGTAGTCTGCCGTACCATTACCGGAGATCTGGCTGTTCTGGCAGATCACTGTAACTTTTGTACAGCTCTTGGAATGGGTGAAGCCCATGTGGTGATGGAAGACGGTGAAAGATGGGATGCTGCCTGTATCGGTGGTATGCTGTCTATGATGGATGGAACCTGTCATTTGCTGGCAACCACCTGGGAGTGGAAAAAGGATATTGATGAAAAGAGAGCCAGTGATGCGAAACAGCGTGCAGAGAAAATGCTGGCAAGAGGCGGTCTGACAGATAAAGAGTATAAGATCGTAAAAGCAAAACTTCAGAGAGCCTTAGTCCGTCTGAGTGTTAAGGGATAAAATGAAAAAGGAGCTGCTGCAGGAAACAACACATTTTTTGTTGCTGTGTGGCAGTTCCTTTTTTTCGCAAAAAGGGAGAAAACAGATATGGAAAAGAAGAGTTGGAATCAGGAAGATATCTTATATGAGGATGATCAGATTCTGGTGTGCAGAAAACATGCGGGGATGGCAGTTCAAAGCGCCCGTATCGGGCAGATGGATATGGAAAGCGCCCTGAAAAATTATCGGAACGGCGATTTTGTAGGGGTTGTCCAGCGGTTAGATCAGCCGGTGGAAGGGGTTCTTGTATTTGGAAAGACTCCCCTGGCAACTGCAGAGTTAAACCGTCAGCATCAGAATGGAAAAATGAAGAAAAAATATCTGGCGGTTTATACGAAGAATCCTGTAAAGGGAAACACAGATGAAAAAGAGGAACACAGAAATTTCAATGAAGAGAAAGAAAATACTGTCTGTCTGGAAGATATTCTTTTAAAAGATGGAAAAACCAATACTTCCCGTGTGGTAAAAAAAGGAACTCCTCAGGGAAAACAGGCTATACTTTTTTATCAGGTCATAGAGGAAGAGAAGGATACAGGACTGGCAGAGGTGACACTTAAGACAGGAAGACATCATCAGATTCGCGTACAGATGGCATATCATGGAATGCCTTTGTGGGGGGATGGCAAGTATAATTCTCATATAAGAGAAGAGGAACGGGGGACAGCTATAGGTTTATGTGCTTATAAGCTGGAATTTTTTCATCCTAAAACAGGAAAAAAATTACAATTTCAGATAAAGCCAGAAGGCGAGGTTTTTGAGAAATTCAAGAAACTGGCAGTATAGAAAAAAGCCCGGAACGGATACTAAAAAGGACGACAGCAATTTTAGTTGTGGAATGTATCGGAAAGGGCGGTGATGGCAGTGGAATGGAAAAAATATATATTATTTGCAGGGACAGGGATCGTTGTATATGCAGGTATGCGTTATCTGCTACCGGCAGCGATTCCTTTTTTGCTGGGATGGCTGCTGGCATCCATGGTGTTGCCTGTGGCTGTCTGGTTAGAAAAACATCTGGGAATACGTCGGGGGATTGCCGGAGGAATTCTGATAGGTGTGTTTACTGTGATTTTAGGGTGGGGATTATGGGAGCTGGCAGGACTTTTGGTAGTACAAACCAGAGAACTTATGGAAAGGATAGGGATTTTTGCAGATCAGGCGCAAGGGTATCTGGATAATTGCTGTATTTTGATGGCAAAGATTACGGGAATCGGAGAAGGAAATATACGGGAATTTCTGGTGTATCACGTTGGAAAAATACAGGAAGAGGTGCAGCAGAAAATGAGTACAGCCTGGTTGGGATATGCGGTGACAGTGACAAAAGGGATTGTTACGCTGGCAGGCGGTATGGTGGTTGCCATATTATTTGGAACTTTACTGGTAAAGGATCTGGAAGAAATACGCAGGTGGATGGGAGCCGGAAAGGTGAGAGGAAAAATTCTTACCATCGGGCAGAAAATCTGCAGGGCAGGGGGACGGTATATCAAGGCACAGTTTTTGATCATGTGTCTTGTGGCATTGGTGTGTATGGGGGGATTTTGGATTTTGAAAAATCCTTATTTTGTAGTAGCCGGGGTGATTGTAGGTATATTAGATGCCCTGCCGCTGATCGGGGTGGGAACTATATTGATTCCCTGGGCGATTTTATGGTGTATACAGGGGGAATATATGACCGGGCTGGGATATTTCATTCTTTTTTTTGCTGCAAATCTCACCAGACAGTTTGCAGAGCCTCATATTGTGGGAAAAGAAATGGGGATGCATCCTGCGTTACTGCTGATTTCCGTTTATGGAGGATTTTTTCTTTATGGCTTTCCTGGCTTTTTACTGGGTCCGGTTACTGTTTTGGTGATGCAGACAGTATGGGAAGAATTGATACAGAATGATAAGGTAAAGAACAGGTAAAAAATAAATAAAAAAGACGGAAAAAAAGCACAAAAATCTTAAGATTCGGCTATAGACTATTTTTTTTAGTCATGTATAATGAAAAGGAAACAATTTAGAATATATGGGATAAGGGAATTCCACAAGTCAGATATAAAGGGGTAGAGAAATGAGAAAAATAAAAGGATTGGGAACATTGCTTTTGGCAGGAATGTTACTGATTGGTTGTGGCGGTAAGAATACTGATAACTCATCTTCAAAAAAAGAGGAAGATATTCAGACGCCGGAGGCCACAGAAGCTCCTGCACAGGAGCCGTCCATGGAACCTACAGAAGAACCAACACAGGAAGCTGAAGATGCAGAAGAAAAGAATGAACATGAGATTGATCTTCCGGATGATCAGAAGCTTGTGGCCGATTATACTTCAGTGAATGGTTTAATCCTGGAAAAAGGAACACGAATTGCTTTTGTGGTGAAAAATACGGAGACCGGATATTGGAAAGCAGTCCGTCAGGGTGTAAAACAGGCTGTGGATGATCTGAATGAAACCTTAGGTTATACAGATGAAGAAAAGATTACTTTTACATTTGAAGGTCCTAAAACAGAGACTGATGTGGATGCTCAGGTGAATGCTCTGGATGCGGTGGTATCGGAAAATCCAGATGTTTTATGTCTGGCAGCAGTGGATATGGGTTCCTGTGTGGCACAGTTGGAAGCGGCTCAGGAAAATGGAATTCCTGTGATTATTTTAGATTCTGGAGTAGACAGTAGTGAACTTGTCTATTCTGTCTGCGCTACAGATAATTATGCAGCCGGTCAGGAAGCTGCAAGAAAGCTTTGTGAGAAGATTGGAGATGAGGGAGAAGTGGCAATTATTTCCCATCTTCAGTTGGGAGAAAGCAGTAAGAGCCGGGTAAAAGGATTTCAGGATGAAATCACTGAAAATCATTCTAAAGTGGAAATTGTACAGGTAGCTTACGAGCCGCAGAAAGAAGGAGATGTGACTGTAGAAGAATCCATTGATGCAATCATGAAGTTATATCCCCAGTTGAAAGGAATTTTCTGTACCAATGAATCCATGGGTGTAAAGGCTTTGACTGTATTGGAAAATTATACAGACAGAGAGATTCAGGTTGTAGGATTTGATATGGGACAAACACAGGAAGAAGCTATTCGCAGCGGAAAGCTGGCGGGAGTGGTGAGTCAGAATCCATATGGAATGGGATACGCCACCGTAGTAGCCGGATCCCGGGCTATTTTAGATATGGAAAATGACACTTTTGTGGATGCCGGATATCAGTGGATAGATGTGGAAAACATTGATTTGGAAGAGAACGAAAAATATTTGTACAAATAAAATAGAATAAGGCGAAAGGGTATGTCGGCCTGTTGCATTGGAAACAGATTTGTTGTAAATACGCGGATATTCAAAATACTCACCATTATTTTTCCGCAAAAACTCGCTAAAAAGTACTTTTTTTAAGAAAAACAGTGGTGAGTATTCTGGGAAACTGTAAAATTTGCAACAATAAGAATCTCTCATAGAAAAAAGGTGTGAAAAACACGGACTTCTATGAGAGATTTTGTGTATTACCATTGAAATCCCAGTGCATCGACCAGAGCTTTTGCTATAATCATGTGACCTACCTGGTTAGGATGTACCCGATCCCAGGACATATAAATAGCGGGATAGTGTTGGAAATAAGCATCCATACCTGCTTGGGCGTCGCCATAAAGGGTATGATATTCCCGGGCCAGTTCTTCTGTTTTGGCTCTGTAGAGATCAGCATCTGCCCGCATGGCATCTTGATGATTCTGTTCCATATAACAAGGAGGCATTAAAATAATTCCTTTTACAGAGGGCAGTGTTTTTTCCAGCATCCAGCGAAGATTTTCCTCATATTCCTCCAGATCAACACGGGCTTCCGGGTGGAGACATTGATCATATTTTCTCCAGATATCATTGATTCCTATCATGATGCTAACCCAGTCCGGTTTCAGGTCCAACACATCACTTTGCCAGCGCTCTTTCAAATCCCTGCTGGTATTTCCACTGATTCCCATATTGATCACGCGGATGTGCTTTTCTGGATATTTCATGTCTAAAAGAGCCTGAACATTTCTGGGATATCCATTTCCCATATTTCCATCCCCTTCCCCTATGGGACGGATGCGGTCACAATCGGTTACAGAATCTCCGATCATTAAAAGTGTTTCATTATTTCCGATAACCATATCAAATATACCTCCTGGCTTTTTATAATATTGTATCATTTCTAAAACAAAAAATATAGTCGAAAATAAATCGCTTACATCAACAGGATATTTATTAGGTGGAGCTTGTTATTTTGCAGATGACAGCCTACTTTTTCCATAGTAAAATGGGTTCCCAAATCTTATCACAAAAAATCCACCTACATTTTTCAAGCCTTGTTAGGCTGTTACAATCAATACCTTCTTTTCAACCTACTTTTTGTGGATATAAAGTAGGGTAAAAAACAAAAATTTTCATTTTCAGCCTATTTCATTCTGCTTTTTGTAGGCTAAATCACAAGTTTTTAATATCTCCACCTATTTTGTTTGATTTTTTGTAGGTGGATTTTCAAAAATTTGGTAATCTGGCTGATTTTGATGATTTCCTCCTTCGGTATGTTCTCTTTTAGGGTTCAATGTTTTCCTTGCATAAGGAGAATTTCACAAAATATTCACATAAAATTAGCACTCAGGGGTTGACGTGGCTAACAATAGGTGTTATATTACAACTAGAACAAAGGAAGGGAATAAAAGATCAAAAGATATACTTCTATTTCTAACATCCCTGTTCCAAGGAAACAAGGTTATAAAGCATAGAATGAAAAGGAGAGATGACTTATGTTGATGCCTAGTATTTTTGGAGAGAATTTGTTTGATGAATTTTTTAATGATTTCCCGTTTTATGATGATAAAGATATGAGGAGAACAGAGAAAAAATTATATGGAACGAGAGCCGGTAATCTGATGAAGACAGATATTAAAGAGCTTGAACATGGATATCAGTTGGAGGTTGATCTTCCGGGATTTAAGAAAGATCAGGTTAAAGTTTCACTGGATAACGGTTATTTGACTATTGAAGCATGTAAAGGGTTGAATCAGGATGAACAAGAAAAAGAAACAGGACATTATATTCGCAGAGAAAGGTATGCAGGTTCCTGTACCAGAAGTTTTTATGTGGGTGATGAGGTTGAACAGGATGATGTAAAAGCAGAATTTAAACATGGTATCCTGAAATTATTTGTACCGAAAAAAGAAGTGAAACCGGCAGTGGAAGAAAATAAATATATTTCCATAGAAGGTTAACCGATTGAGTATTATTTGATGTTTAGATGAAAAATAAATCAGAATTTGGAGGAAAAGATAAATGACTACTTTAAAAGCTGAAAAAAGATCCATGGATGTTAAAGCAAAGAAGCTGAGAAGAGAAGGCTTCGTTACAGGTAATTTATTTGGAAGAGAGATTGAAGGTTCCATTCCTGTGAAGATGAACGTAAGGGATGTGGAAAGTGTTTTGAAAAGCTGTCACAAAGGAAGTAAAATTATGCTGGCAGTAGATGAAAAGGTATATCATGTGCTGATCAAGGAAGTGGTATATAACTCCATGAGGCACAGTGTTGAAGAGATAGATTTTCAGGCTTTGGTAAGTGGTCAGAAAGTACATTCTGTTGCGGAGATCGTTTTGGTAAATCATGATAAGGTGACCACAGGTGTCCTGGAAGAATTGCTGCAGGAGATTTCGTATAAAGCGTTTCCAGAGGATTTGGTAGAACAGATTTTGGTGGATGTGGGAGATATGCGGGTTGGCGATACTATTCGAGTAAAAGATCTCCCGGTTGCTTCAAATGAAAAAATTGATCTGCTGACAGATTTGGAAGAAGCAGTTGTGACGGTATCTGCCGTGAATAATAAAGAAACGGATGAAGAAACAGAAAATGAGGCAAAATAATATAGAATGCAGATGAAAGGAGATATAGATTATGTTGATGCCAAGTATTTTTGGAGAAAGTTTATTTGATGATTTTATGAGAGATTTTCCATTTTATGATGACAGAGATTTTAGAAAAATGGAGAAGAAGTTGTATGGACACAATAGTAAAAATGTAATGAAAACAGATATTAAGGAATTGGCGGACGGATATGAGATTATCACAGATCTTCCGGGATTTACAAAAGAAGAAGTAAAGGTTTCCCTGAAAGATGGGTATTTAACGATTTCAGCAGCAAAAGGACTTAATCAGGAAGAAAAAGATAAATCTACGGGAAAATACATCCGGCAGGAGAGATTTGCCGGAGCCTGTGAGAGAACTTTTTATGTAGGCGATGTGGTAACTCAGGAAGACATTAAAGGGGAGTTTAAACATGGTATCCTGAAACTGTTTGTTCCGAAAATGGAAAAGAAACCGGCAGTAGAGGAAAGAAAATATATTTCCATCGAAGGCTGATGATGACAGCGTAACTGATGAGGAGGTCGGTTGATTCCGATCTCCTTTTCCTTATGGCAGAATTGTAAAAGTGAAACAGGACATATTTTCTCAGATATCTTTTGAAATGAGACAGGAGGGTGATGATGGTGAAAAATAAAAGGGATTATTATGAAGTTCTGGGAGTAAGTAAGGATGCAGATGAAGGAACAATAAAAAAAGCATATAGAAAGCTGGCAAAGAAATATCATCCGGATACAAATACTGCCGCCAACGGAGCAGAAGAAAAATTCAAAGAAGTTACAGAGGCTTATGCTGTGTTGAGTGATAAGGAAAAACGGAAAATGTATGATCAGTTTGGTCATGCTGCTTTTGATCCGGAGGCAGGAGCAGGTACGCAAGGCTGGGGAGGAACTTCTGGCGGCTGGTCAGATTTTGGGAATGGTCAGCAGGGATATCACGAGTATCATTTTACCGGCAGTTCTCCGGATATGGATGATATATTTGGAAATATATTTGGAGATATGTTTCAGGGAGGCAGGAAGACATATGGAAGCAGAAGAGAATGGTCGGGATTTCAGGGAAGTGGAAGGGGAGCCGATCTTAACGCGGATGTGACGGTGGAATTTGATGAGGCAGCTTTAGGTGGGAAGAAAACTATTAGTTTTCAGAATCCGGAAAATGGATTGAAGGAGTCTCTGGAAATTAAGATTCCTGCAGGAATTGAAGAAGGAAAAACCATTCGTCTGAGAGGAAAAGGGCAAAAGGGAAGAGGGGAGCCAGGCGATCTGTTATTAAAGGTTCATATTAAGGAAAAAGCAGGTTACGAACGGAAAGGTATGGATGTATATACTAAGATTACGATTCCCTTTACAACAGCAACGCTGGGAGGAAAGGTGCGAATCCGCACATTGGACGGAAGCGTAGTAGAATGTATGATTAATGAAGGCACACAGTCCGGAACAAAGATTCGTCTGAGAGGAAAGGGAATTGTATCCATGAAAAATCCGTCCCAGCGGGGAGACCAGTATGCTGTAGTAGAAATCCAGGTTCCCCGGGGATTGAATGCGGCAGCCAAAGAAAAATTGAGGGAATTTCAAAGGGCTTGCTGATTATTTGATCAAAGCAGAAATTTTTTTAAAATGAGGATGGAGAGAAGTTTCCATCATTTCAAATAATAGGGATTCATAGGAAGTTAAGGTAATGCCTTCCTGGAGCATTCGCTGCAAAGCCGTTTCTTTATCAGATAATTTCCGGGAAGAGGTGCAGTCAGTCACAAGAACAGTTTCGTACCCTGCATGGACAAGATCAAGAGCTGTCTGCAGTACACAAATATGAGCTTCTATTCCGCAGAGAATCACCCGGCGGCAGCCGGAATTTTGGATAAATTGTCGGATGTTTTCATCTTTCCAACAACTGAAAGTACGTTTTTCCAGATAATCCTCTGTGCCGGTATGGAGATAGATAGAAGGATCAGACATCCCCAGACCTTTGGTGTATTGTTGGGTAATGACCATGGGGACGTTTAAAAGTTTTAATCCCTGAATTAAAATTCCTGTATTGTGGAGCATTTTCTCTGCATCGCAGATAGAGGGAAGCAGACGAACCTGATCGTCAATGATTAAAAAAAGGGAAGAGTTAGATGTAATATTCATGAAAAACCTCCTGCTATAAAAGGGAAATGTTTCGGACTTCGCTGTTATGATAAAAGAACTATAACATATTCTGAAAGTTGTGCATATAGTATTATGAAATATCTTTTGAGGTGACCGTATGGAATATGATCAGCCCCTTCCCTTTTATATGCCCTATCCTATTTTGCTTCCCTTTGAGCAGGAAAAGGAACAGGAAAAAGACAGAGAAGTGATGAAATCTTATTATTCCCGTCGCGCTTTGGCAATACAGGAGAAAGTGGAGAGAGAATGTGACCGTATGGAATATGACGGCAGTATGATGTTTGATGAATATCCGGATAAATTCATGATGGCTCATCTTTGTGGAAAAATTGAAAAGGAATTGTTGGAAGAAGAACTGGCAGGGGCAGAAGAAGAGATGGAAATGCAAAACAGGCGGGAAGGAAATGAGTTACATGATCTGATTGGTGTGTTGCTATTTAATGAAATGTACAGAAGAAGATGCAGACATAGGAGATGCAGGAGGTATTTTTAGCAAGAAGAAAGGGGCATTTGGATGAAAAATCTGAATGCTCTTTTTCTGGTTTCTGTTGCCTTTATATGTAACAGTTCAGCCCTACAGTGTCC
>DETV01000035.1 GCA_002361775.1 Eubacterium sp. UBA3279 | reverse complement strand
TGAATTATACAAGAAGCTCCTTTTATCTTCTTGCATAGCGGCGAAGTACAGGCAATACTTCCCGCAAAACATCTAATGTATAATCTAATTGTTCTTTTGTTGTATTTTCACAAAAACTAAAACGTACTGTGGATTCCATCTGTTCTCTGGGAATTCTCAATGCAGTCAGCGTGGGACTTCCGCTTCTTTTGTGAGTAGAGCAGGCGCTTCCCGCTGAAATATAAATATTTCGCTCTTCTAATGTATGAAGAAGTACTTCGCTGCGAACTCCTACAAAAGCAACACTTACAATATGTGGCGCCCCCGCTTCTCCCATTCCATGAATTACCACCTGATCCATCTTCTGCAGCTCTTCTGTAAAATATTTATGCAATTCTCTCATATGAGAGACATTTTCTTCCAGATGTCCATACACTTTTTCTGCTGCCACACCCAGACCTGCCGCTCCCGGTACATTATCTGTTCCGGAACGCATTCCTCTTTGCTGTCCTCCCCCATAAATGTAAGGCAAAATTTTTGTTTTTTCATTAATATAAAGAAATCCTGTGCCTTTTGGTCCATGAATTTTATGTCCGCTGACAGACAACAGATCAATTCCCATTTTTTTCGGAAGGATACGATATTTTCCATACGCCTGTATAGCATCTACATGAAAAATTGTTTTAGGATTTTTCTTTTTTATCAGCGCGCCAATCTCCGCTATCGGCTGAACCGCTCCAATTTCATTATTAACAAACATTACGGACACAAGAATTGTTTCCGGTGTAATAGCCTGTTCCAATTCTTCCAGAGAAATTTCACCTTTTTGATCCACACCTAATCTGGTAACTGTAAATCCCTGGTCTTCCAGAAAAGAAGCCGGAGCAGATATTGCCGGGTGTTCAATCGCAGTGGTAATAATATGCTTTCCTGCTCTTTGATTAGCCAGCGCAGTTCCGATCAACGCCCAGTTATTTGACTCTGTTCCTCCCGAGGTAAAATAAATTTCTTTTTCCTCTACCTTTAGTGTTTTCGCAATTCTGCTCCCAGCCTCTTTCAGATATCTTTCTCCCTCCACTCCTTTTAAATGCATCGATGAGGGATTACCATAATCTTCTCTCATTGTCCTGATTACGATATCACACACTTCTTCATAACACTGGGTTGTTGCCGAATTATCCAAATATGCTTCCAAATATCTTACTTCCTTTCTGTCTCTCCACCGGAAACTTCCCGTTCCTCCAGTAAATACATAAGGATGGAAAGTATTGTCATTCCCGCTGTTTCAGTTCTCAAAATTCTTTTTCCCAGGGTGATCGGTTCTACCTGGTGTTCCAAAGCTGTTTCTATTTCCTCCTGAGTAAATCCCCCTTCCGGTCCGATAAAAATCCCAATAGACTGTCCCGGTTGAATTTTCTCCAGCATTTTTCTTGTGTGATCCATATTTTCAGCCAGCTCATAAGGAATCAGTCGGATATCCAGTTGACCGGCATATTCAATTGCCTGTGAAAACTTCATAACAGAATGAATTTCCGGAATTACCATCCGTTTTGACTGCTTGGCTGCACTTTCTGCAATCCCCTGCCATCTTTTTCTTTTAGAAGCTTCTTTCTTTTCATCAAGTTTTACCACACACCGCTTTGTCTCCACCGGGATTATCTGAAAGATTCCCAGTTCCACAGCTTTCTGGATGATCAATTCCATTTTATCACTTTTAGGCAGCCCCTGGAAAAGGTAAATTTTGGATGGTAATTCTCTGTCTGCTTCCTGTATTTCTATGATTTCTGCCAGGATTTCCTCCTGTGTCATTTCCACAATCCCACAGGTATATTCCAAATCTTCTCCTGTACTGATCAGAATTTTTTCTCCTGCCCGCATCCGCAGTACATTTTTTATATGATTCACATCAGTACCTTTGATACAGACTTTCTTTTCTTCTCTGTCTATCTGTTCTTTCTCCACAAAAAAACGGTACATTTTATCCCTGCTTTCTTGCTGTAACAGAAACCCACTCGCCCTGATATGTCACTTCTGTCACTTCCAGACCGGCAGCTTTTACAGCCTCTACCACTACAGCTTCTTTCTCATCAATAATACCTGAGGTAATATAAATTCCACCCGGTTTCATCTGATTTACGATCACAGGTGTAAGCGGCACTAATACATCTGCCAGAATATTCGCCACCACGATATCATATTTCTCATATCCGACTTTACCCTGTACTTCTTTATCATCAATAATATTTCCGATCATCATATCAAAATCTTCTGTCGGAATATTATTAACCTCTTTATTTTCTTCTACCGCAGGTACTGCACAGGGATCCAGATCCGTTCCCACTGCATGCTTAGCTCCCAATTTCAACGCAATAATAGATAATATACCACTGCCTGTTCCCACATCCAACAATTCTGTTTCTTCTGTCACATATTTTTTCAACTGACGGATACACAACTGGGTTGTCTCATGCATTCCTGTTCCAAAAGCTGTTCCCGGATCAATATGGATGATCATTTTATCCTTATCTTCCTCTTTTACTTCTTCCCAGGAAGGAATAATCAAAATATCATCCACATAAAACTGTTTAAAATATTTTTTCCAATTATTAATCCAGTCAATATCTTCTGTCTCGTCTACAGCAATACTGCCTTCTCCAATATCACAGAACATACGAAGACTATCCAGTTCTTCTTTTACAGAGGAGAGTATTTCTTCTTCTGTAACCACTCCTCCATTCATAAGCAATTCTCCATTTTCATTTTCTTCCACAAAAAAATTCAGATAGGCAATCCCATCATCTGCCGGTCCCTCAGGAAGAATATCTACAAACATCTGCTCTTTTTCCATTGCTGTCAACGGAACTTTATCTTCAATCTGCGCACCTTCCAAACCAATGTCGTAAAGTGTGCTGATAATAATATCCTCTGCTTCTGTTGTCGTTTTTATCTTAAATTTTTTCCATTTCATATATAAACCGCTCCTTTCCCAACCGTATACAAAAGAATTGTAACGGAAATCCATAAAAAGTGCAAGAAGAAAGAGTTTTCTAAAACAACAAGCTGTTCCCGGAAGCAGCATTTACTTCCTGGAACAGCTTTCCTTTAATAATTAATCTTCAAATGTCTCTTTTAATTTGTCCATAAATCTCTTCTTTTTTTCTTTTTCCGCTGCCGGACGATTACCACAGGCAGCATCAAAGGCACGCAGAGCCTCTTTGGCACTTTCAGAAAGTTTTGTAGGTACCTGCACTACTAATGTAACATAGTGATCTCCTCTGACATTCTTATTTCTCAGAGACGGTACGCCTTTTCCTTTCAGACGAATCTTGGTATCTGTCTGAGTTCCCGGTTTTACTTCATACTCCACATCGCCGTCCACCGTACTGATGCGAATAGTGCCGCCTAACGCTGCCTGCGCATAGGTAATAGGCGCAGTTGAGAATATATTCATATCCTGTCTCTGGAAAATCGGGTGACGGGAAACCTGAACCTCCACCAGAAGATCTCCTCTTGGTCCTCCATTTGTTCCCGGTTCTCCCTTTTCTCTGATACGGATACTCTGTCCGTCGTCAATACCCGCCGGAATGGATACCTGGATTTTCTTTCTGCTGGAAGTAAATCCGGTTCCACGGCAATCTGTACATTTTTCTTTGATCACTTTACCTGTTCCGTTACATTCCGGACAAGTCTGTACATTTCTTACCATTCCAAACATGGACTGCTGTGTATAAACCACCTGACCGGTTCCATTACATTTAGAACACGTTTCCGGTGATGTGCCTGGCTTTGCCCCTGTTCCGTTACAGGTTTTACAGGTATCTTTCAGTGTCAATTCCAGTTCTTTTTCACAGCCAAATACTGCCTCCTGGAAAGTAATATGGACTACTGCTCTCAGATTGGCGCCTTTCATAGGCCCATTATTTGTTCTTCTGCTTCTTCCGCCTCCAAACAAATCTCCGAAAATATCTCCAAAGATGTCTCCCATATCACCGCCATTAAAATCGAAGCCGCCAAAACCGCCAAAGCCGCCGGCGCCACCTGCTCCTCCGTTCTCAAAGGCCGCATGACCAAACTGATCGTAAGCTTTTCTCTTCTCCGGATCACTTAAGATACCGTACGCTTCTGTGGCTTCTTTAAATTTCTGCTCTGCATCTTTATCCCCCGGATTCATATCCGGATGATATTTTTTTGCCAATTTCCGATATGCTTTCTTCAAAGTTGCGTCATCAGCCCCACGGTCTACTCCCAGGACCTCATAATAATCTCTTTTATCTGCCATCTTTTTTCACCTTTCATGTGTTCCTGCCACACTTATGACATTTATTATTGGAATTTTCCCCACACAAATCCCTTGACCCATACACAGCTATAGGGACGGAGACACTTTGGTATCCCCGTCCCCCTTAGGAGTCTTAAACTACTGATTTCCCTTCTCTGGCAGGATCTCATTAGTATTTAATTTATACTTCTTTGTAATCAGCATCTACTACATCATCACCATAGCCTGCTTCATTGCCGCCCTGAGATGCAGCGCCTGGATTTGGACCAGCGCCCTGTGTTCCTGCTGCACCCTGTGCCTGTTCGTATACTTTTGCAAACAGTTTCTGAGCGCTCTGCATCAGTTTTTCTTTTGCAGCTTTGATTTCAGCAACCTGATCATCTGTCATATCTTCAGCAGGAGCTTTTGCGATCAGATCTTTCAATGCATTCAAATCTGCTTCTACAGCAGTCTTGTCATTTGCATCAATCTTGTCGCCAACTTCTTCCATAGCTTTTTCTGTCTGGAATACCATAGCATCTGCATCATTTCTGGTATCAATTGCTTCTTTTCTCTTCTTATCCTGAGCTTCATACTCAGCCGCTTCTCTTACTGCCTTATCAATATCGGCATCAGACATATTAGAACCTGCTGTAATCGTAATATGCTGTTCTTTTCCTGTTCCCAGATCTTTTGCAGAAACATTTACGATACCGTTGGCATCAATATCAAAGGTAACTTCGATCTGCGGAACACCTCTTCTTGCTGGCGGAATTCCATCCAGACGGAACTGTCCCAGAGATTTGTTATCTCTTGCAAACTGTCTCTCACCCTGTACTACGTTAATATCTACTGCTGTCTGATTATCTGCTGCTGTAGAGAAGATCTGGCTCTTCTTTGTTGGGATTGTTGTATTTCTCTCAATCAAACGTGTTGCAATACCGCCCATAGTCTCAATAGACAGTGACAGTGGAGTAACGTCCAGAAGAAGGATATCGCCTGCGCCTGCATCACCAGCCAGTTTACCACCCTGTACGGAAGCTCCCAGAGCTACGCATTCGTCAGGATTCAGAGTCTTGCTTGGTTCATGACCTGTCAACTGTTTTACTTTATCCTGTACTGCCGGGATACGTGTAGAACCACCTACCAGAAGAACTTTACTCAGTTCAGATGCATTAAGACCTGCATCAGACAATGCTCTTTTTACCGGTTCTGCTGTTCTCTCTACCAGATCATGTGTCAGCTCATCAAATTTTGCTTTTGTCAGGTTCATATCGAAATGTTTCGGACCTTCTGCTGTTGCAGTGATAAATGGCAGGTTAATATTTGTTGTTGTAGCAGAAGACAATTCTTTCTTTGCTTTTTCTGCTGCTTCTCTGATTCTCTGCAGAGCCATCTTATCATTGGACAGATCAACGCCTTCTGTTTTTCTGAACTCTTCCAACATATAATCTGCAACTTTCTGGTCAAAGTCATCTCCACCCAGACGGTTATCACCTGCGGTAGACAACACTTCGATAACTCCATCACCAATCTCAATGATAGATACGTCGAAAGTACCGCCACCTAAGTCGTATACCATGATTTTCTGTTCTTTTTCATTGTCCAGACCGTAAGCCAAAGCTGCTGCTGTAGGCTCGTTAATGATACGTTTTACATCCAGACCTGCAATTTTACCTGCATCTTTGGTAGCCTGACGCTGAGCATCATTGAAATAAGCCGGAACAGTGATAACTGCTTCTGTTACTTTTTCGCCCAGATAATTTTCTGCATCAGATTTCATTTTCTGTAAAATCATAGCAGAAATCTCCTGTGGAGAGTATTTTTTGTCATCAATTGCTACTCTGTAATCAGTTCCCATATGTCTCTTGATAGAAGTGATTGTTTTATCTGCATTTGTTACAGCCTGACGTTTTGCCGGTTCACCTACCAGTCTTTCTCCTGTTTTTGTAAATGCAACAACAGATGGTGTTGTTCTTGAACCTTCTGCATTTGTAATAACGGTAGGTTTTCCACCTTCCATAACAGCTACACAACTGTTGGTTGTACCTAAATCAATACCAATAATTTTTCCCATGATTTTTTCCTCCTGAAAATTATAATCTATGAAAACATTTGTTAATTAGCTACTTTTACCATACTATGGCGAACTACAAAGTCTTTGTACAAATAACCCTTCTGGAATTCTTCTACAATAATATTTTCTCCTACTTCTTCATCTTCCACATGCATCACTGCGTTATGGAAATCAGGATTAAATCCCTGACCCACTGCCTCAATTGGTTTTACTCCCAGTTCATCCAGTGTTGCCATTAATTGCTTATAGATTTTTTCCATGCCTTCTACAAAAGGATCTTCACTTCCCGCTGCCATAGCAAGCCCTCTTTCGAAGTTATCCACTACAGGAAGCATTTTTTCAACAATGTCTTTTGCTCCAACAATGTACATACTGGCTTTTTCTTTTTCTGTACGTTTTCTGTAGTTATCAAATTCTGCCATCTGGCGTTTTACCTGATCTGTCAGTTCTTCGATTTTTTCATCCTTTTTATCTTTTTTATTCTTCTTTCCAAAGAATTTGCGTTCTTTTGTTTCTTCTTCTGAAGCGCCATTTTCATTACTTTCTGAAGAAACATTTTCTTCTGTCTCTTGTTCTGCTGTCTCAACTTCTCCGGATTCTGTATCATCCACCGAGATATCTGTTTCTTTTACTTCTTCCACAGTTTCTTCTACAGAATTCCTAGTTTCTTCTGTCATTTTTCACATTCCACCTTTCTACGGATTTTTGAATATGTTATCAAGCTGGACTTTCAATGTTTTCAGGTTATCCACCACATTTTCATAATCCATACGCTTGGGACCTATGATACCAATAGTTCCTTTCATCCCATCTCCCAGATCATAGGAAGCAGTTACCATACTGCAATCCTTCATGGTAGATATGGGACCTTCATTTCCTATATATACTTGAATGCCCGTATTTTCTGTTGTATCGGACACGGTATCCTTCATCATATCAACCAGCAATTTCTTTTCTTCAAAAGCAGAAATAAGTTCGCTGGCTCTGCTGCTGTCAGAAAGTTCCGGATATCTGAAGATATTATTAGCTCCGCTGGTATATACAGGCACATCCTCTGCATCTGAAGAGATAGAATCTGCAATAGTATCCAACACGGTACTGACTACCCCGCTGTGAACTCCCGCCTGTTCCTTTAACTTCGTTATCATCCCCAGACTGATTTCTTCCACCGTTAAACCGTTCAACTGAGTATTCAGCAATAAGTTTAACTTCAATATCTGCTCATCATCAATGGCTCCATCCAGATTAATGATTTGGTTCTTTACCAGATTTCCTTCTGTAACGATGACTGCTAATAGCTGTTCTTCATTTACTTTGGAAAGCTGAATAAATTTCACTTTATTGTGATGGTAGGTGGGACCAGTGATCATGGTTGCATAATTGGTATTAGATGCCAATACCTTAACCACCTGCTTCAGAACTTTCTCCATTCGATCTGTCTTTTCAATCATCATTTCTTTGATTTCAGATACTTCCTGTTCCTTTTCCTTCATCAATTCATCAACGTATAACCGATATCCCATATCCGACGGGATTCGTCCTGCTGAAGTATGAGGCTGAAGAATATATCCCAGTTCTTCCAGATCAGACATCTCATTCCGAATAGTAGCTGAACTGAGATTAAGATCAGTGTACTTGGAAATAGTTCTGGATCCTACTGGTTCCCCTGTTTCCAGGTAAGTCTGGATAATTGCTTTTAAAATCTTTCTTTTTCTTTCATCCAACTTCTCCACTAATTCCACCTCTCTCTCTCAGTTTCTTTGTTGTTAGCACTCAATCCAATGGAGTGCTAACATCCATGTATTTAAGATATCACTGAGGTCAAAATTTGTCAATGGTATTCTGCAATTTTTTTAATTTTTTTTGTAACAGTCCAGCTATACAGTGTACGGGAAGCACACAGCGCAGTTTTACACATGGCGCAAGCCGAACTGTTGCTATCTTTTCTTG
Source organism: Eubacterium sp. UBA3279 (assembly GCA_002361775.1). Taxonomy (GTDB): domain Bacteria; phylum Bacillota; class Clostridia; order Lachnospirales; family Lachnospiraceae; genus Oliverpabstia. The sequence goes on along the minus strand of DETV01000035.1, from coordinate 4,325 downwards.
GAATCAGTAACTTCCTCCAATTCTGCCAGATTTTTTTTCAGTTCTATCATCTTATCGCGCAATTCTGCTGCCATTTCAAAATTCAGTTCTGCTGCCGCCGCTTTCATCTGTTTTTGTACTTTTCCAATGAGCGCTTCCAGTTCTTTTCTGCTCATGGATTCCATATCTTTTTCCAGATTTTTTTCTGTTCTTGCCACTTCTTTTGAAATACTGATCAAATCACGAACAGCTTTTTTTATCGTCTGAGGAGTGATTCCATGTTCCTTATTATACTGTTCCTGAATCTCTCTTCTTCGCTGTGTCTCTTCAATGGCTTTTCCCATGGAATCTGTGATTGCATCGGCATACATAATTACATGACCTTCCGCATTTCTTGCAGCTCGCCCTATCGTCTGAATCAAGGATGTTTCTGACCGCAAAAAACCTTCCTTATCTGCATCTAAAATAGCTACAAGAGAAATTTCCGGGATATCAAGACCTTCTCGTAAAAGATTAATCCCCACTAACACATCAAATACATCCAGACGCATATCACGAATAATCTCCGTCCGCTCCAGAGTATCAATATCAGAATGAAGGTATTTTACACGTATTCCCATATCTCTCATATAATCTGTCAACTCTTCTGCCATTCGCTTAGTAAGTGTGGTCACAAGAATCTTATTGTGTTTTTCCACCTCTCGATTAACTTCACCAATCAAATCATCAATCTGCCCCTCCACCGGACGAACCTCCACATAAGGATCTAATAAACCAGTAGGACGAATAATCTGTTCTGCTCGAAGCATTTCATGATTCTCTTCGTACCCTCCGGGAGTCGCCGATACAAACATCACCTGATCGATACGCTCTTCAAACTCTCCAAAATTCAATGGGCGGTTATCTTTCGCCGACGGCAGACGAAAACCATAATCCACCAGCGTTGTCTTTCGGGACTGATCCCCCGCATACATTCCCCGAATCTGAGGTACTGTAATATGCGATTCATCAATAATAATCAGATAGTCGTCTCCAAAATAATCCATTAAGGTATAGGGCGGCTCTCCCGGTTTCAATCCCGCCAGATGCCGGGAGTAATTCTCAATTCCGGAACAAAATCCCGTTTCTTTCATCATCTCCAAATCAAAATTCGTTCTTTCACTGATTCTTTGCGCTTCTAAAAGCTTGTCTTCGCTTTTAAAGAAAGCCACCTGTTCCTGTAATTCTTCTTCTATATCTTTTGAAGCCTCTAAAATCCGTTCCATAGGCACTACATAATGAGAAGCCGGATATAAAGCAATGTGATTCAATTCTCTCTTGATTTCTCCTGTAAGAACATCCACTTCTGTAATTCTGTCCACTTCATCGCCAAAAAATTCTACACGAATCGCCACATCCGATTCATATGCCGGAATTATTTCCACCACATCGCCCCGAACACGAAAAGTTCCCCGGTGAAAATCCATCTCATTTCTGTCATACTGCATATCGATCAGACTGCGAATCACTTCATCCCTGTCTCTTTCCATACCAGGACGCAACGATACAATCATATTCTGATAGTCCTTAGGACTTCCTATTCCATAAATGCAGGATACGCTGGAAATAATAATAACGTCCCTCCGCTCTGACAATGCGGCAGTGGCGGAAAGGCGAAGTTTATCGATTTCTTCATTGATAGCTGAATCCTTGGCAATATACGTGTCTGTGGATGGAACATAAGCTTCCGGCTGGTAATAATCATAATAAGACACAAAATATTCCACTGCGTTCTCGGGGAACATCTCCTTGAATTCTCCGTAGAGTTGCGCAGCAAGTGTTTTATTATGAGCGATGACAAGTGTCGGCTTTTGTAATTGCTGAATCACATTTGCCATCGTAAAAGTTTTTCCAGAACCCGTAACCCCTAGTAAAGTCTGGCATTGATTGCCTTCCTTGAACCCTTTCACAAGCTCTGCAATCGCCTGTGGCTGGTCTCCGGTCGGCTTATATGGGGCTTTCAATTTGAACTCATTCATGGTAAATCCCTCCATTTGTGACTTTTACTATGATCATTATCAGCCAAAAATTCGTATCCAGATTCGTAACGAAAAGCTCATTTTTATAGTGAATAGATGTGTTTCTCACCTCGTTACGAATAAAAGTCACAAAACTAATATTTGCGGATAAAACAGCACTCGGAAATACCTGAAAATACTAACCTCCGGTCCTGTCATATTTTTACTGTTTGTTCTTATAACAGTCCCTATTATATCAAATAAATTTTTGAAAGTATATAGATTAACGCAAGAAAAAAGTACAAATGTTCGATTCTTATTTATACTTTTTTCTATCACTACTATTCTATTTTTATCATGCTGCGTTTCACACAAGTATTCACATTTTGTGCATCGTACATTTTCATCAGTTGCCATACATTCTTCACTTGCCGGACAATACTTTTGACAACTTTCACACTGCTCCGTACAGCTTTCTTCTGACACTTTCTCAGCAATAATTCCAAGTAATTCACTCTGTTCTTTTTCTTCTTTCAACTGTGTTTCCAGAAAAATCTTCAACAGTTCTTCACTGTCCACATCGTCTTCCATCGTCAAAATCAGCTTTTTCTTATGTACGACCTTCAGCTCATATTTTGCAATTTTCATGTTCTTTTTCACCTTCTATCTCTCATATTTTCATGACCAGACATACTCTTTTTCGTGTTTTTTTCTCGCTTTGTAATTGCCAGATTTAACTTGATGCAGAGCAGATCGTTGTAATCTTTTCCTTGTTTTGGCGGTACATCTTTTACCTGATATTGCTTTGGAAGCACTGCAGAAATTGCTTTTGTGGCAAGTCTCCCAATACGGTCATTGTCCAAATGCAGAACGATTGTCTTCATCTCTGGATGCATTTTTAGTGCTCTTGCCAACGCTGCAGGGACTTTACTTTTTTCAATTTCTTTTGCTGGCTGATAGACACCTGCCAGTGACAATAAATGTTCTCTTCTCCACTCCTTCCCGTCCAATTTCAACAATGTCACATAAGATAACAGATCAATGGCTGACTCAAACAGATGCACCATATCACATGATTTCTCTGTAAAAATAGAAAAAGAATAATTCTTATCACTTCCATTTGCTTCTCCGATAAAACTGCTACCGGTTCCCCTAATGGCTGCATATTTCGGATTATCTTTCTCATCCATCCCTACAAACACCGCATTGTGATGAAATGCACTTTCATAAACTCTTCTGATCTCTAGGCAAAACTGAATGATTTCCTTATCAATCCCACGTCCAGAAAGATACGCAATCACTTTTTGAGCATTTTGATTTTTCTTTGGCAACAGTAACTGTTTCTCCATCGGAACATTCTCAGATACAGAAAGAGGCGGCTGAATATTTGCTCGTTCTGCAAGCAATTCAACCGCCTCTAAAAAACTGTATCCTCTTACTTTAATCAGATAATCCAGTGCTGATCTGCCACCGGTTCTCTGACTCCACCACATCCATTTCCCATTTGATATTTTCAAACTATCGTGTGTTCTGGTAGTGTAGGTGTTACCAGAAAAGTGAACTAATTCGTATGGTTCATAATTTTTCAGGTATGTGAGCAAGTCCATTCGCTTGACCTCTTGCACAACTGATGGTGGTATATATGTAAACGCAAAATAGCGAGTACCTGTTCAAAATCATCCGATGTGAGATAATAGACTCATCACTACAAAGTCCAAATAGTTTAGCACTCAACTTTTTAGACTTTGCTACAGGAGGTGAGTCATGAAATCTCACACAAGTTTAGTTGCACAGCAAACCCGTCTGAGTGAATGGGCTGATCTGATCAGAGACTGTCAAAACCGTCCGCAAGGAATGAAGATTGATGAATGGTGTCAGCTGCACGACATTACAAAAGCGAGTTATTACTGGAGACTCCGAAAAGTCCGTGAGGCTTACCTGGAAACTGCGGAGCAAACACAAACATTTGTAGAAGTTCCTTCTCCTGCAATCCATCCGGTAAATATGACATCGGAGCATAAAATCGCTGCCGTGATCAGAGGTAGAAACCACCTTACTTTGGAAATCACTGAACAGGCATCTGCCTCATTTCTAAAAACACTTTTGGGAGTGATCAGCAATGCTCAATGATGGCTCTGGGTTCAAAAAAGTGTATCTGGCGACCGGATTTACAGATCTGCGCAGAGGAATTGATGGCTTAGCCAGGATTATACGTTTTCAGTTCCAATTGGATCCTTACGATAAGAATACATTATTCTTATTTTGTGGCAAGCGAACAGATCGCATAAAAGGACGTCCATAATTCCGACATCGGAATTAGATAAGTTGAACAAAATCGCTGCGCGATGG
>DETV01000102.1 GCA_002361775.1 Eubacterium sp. UBA3279 | reverse complement strand
TTACTATTATTATATATAAAATTAACATTTTGAAAAGGTACGCCATGAATGAAAAATCAATAAAAAAACAATTTATCAAAATCGTTGTTCCGCTGGCAGGACAAAATCTGCTTACTTCTCTGGTAAGCGCTTCCGATGCTCTGATGCTGGGAGGTTTAAACCAATCTTCTCTCTCAGCGGTTTCTCTGGCAACCCAGGTTACTTTTGTGATCAGCCTGTTCTACATGGCTCTCACCATTGGAACCACCATACTTTCTGCTCAATACTGGGGAAACAGACAAATCGATAAGGTGGAAGATATTCTGGCCATTGTAATGAGATATTCCTGCATAATCTCCATGATCTTCTGGGCGGCAGCTTTATGTATCCCCCAATGGCTTATGAGGATTTTCACCAATGAGCCTGACCTGATTGCACTGGGAAGTCCCTATCTGAGAATTGTGAGCTGGTCTTATCTGTGTATGGGAATCACACAGATTTACCTGTGTACTATGAAAAATACGGATCGTACTCTGAAAAGTACCCTGTATTCTACTACAGCCCTTATAACAAATCTGATTCTCAATGGAATCCTGATTTTCGGATGGTTTGGATTTCCTGAAATGGGTATTCAGGGCGCTGCTCTTGCCACTGTAATCTCCCGAATCCTGGAGCTTTTACTGGTAATTTGGGAAAATAAAAAGAAAGATGTGGTAAAATTCCATTTTCAGAAATTCCTTCACTGGAACAAAAATCTGAATCGGGATTTTATCAGATATACCACACCCGTTCTGGCAAATTCCCTGGCATGGGGCTGTGGCTTTACCATGTTCTCGGTAATCATGGGACATTTGGGAAATGATGCCGTAGCTGCAAATTCTATTGCCAACATCGTAAAAAATACTATTTCCTGTGTCTGCCTTGGTATGGGAAGCGGAAGCGGGATTATCGTTGGAAATATTCTCGGTACGGGAGAACTGGAAACAGCAAAAAAAGTGGGAAACAAATTATGTAAGCTTTCTGTTCTGGCAGGCGTGATCTCCGGTCTCGTCATACTTATCCTAATTCCTCTGATTGTTTCCCATTCCAACACCCTCAGCATCCAGGCAAAGGAATACCTGCAGGTAATGCTGGTGGTATGTTCCTACTACATTATCGGTAAATCCGTCAATTCTACCGTTATATCCGGTATATTTTGCGCAGGAGGGGATACCAAATTTGGTCTGATCTGTGATACAATTACTATGTGGATTATCGTAGTTCCTTTAGGACTGGTGGCAGCTTTTGTCTGGAAATTGCCGGTTCTGTGGGTATATATTTTACTGAATATTGATGAAATCATAAAACTGCCCGCCGTATATATCTATTACAAAAAATACAATTGGGTAAAAAATATCATAAAGGAGTAAAAACTATGAGCAACATTGAAAGACGTGATGCGCAACTTCCTTACATTTCTGATGAAAGTGTAATGAAAGAACAGATGCGTGCAAGAAAATTGACTCAGGAACTGAACACTGTAGATCGTTCCGATTTTGACAAAATTGCCAAAATCGTCAAAGAATTACTGGGAAAATCTGAAGGCGCATTTATCAACCCACCCTTCTACTGCGACTATGGAAATCACATTGAAGTGGGCAAAAATTTCTTTGCCAATTATAATTGTACCATTTTGGACGTGGCCAAAGTAAAAATTGGCGATAACTGCCAGATGGCGCCTAATGTGGCTATTTATACAGCCGGACATCCGGTACATCCGGATACTCGTAATACCGCATATGAATATGGAATTGAAGTAGTTATTGGAGATAATGTCTGGATTGGCGGAAATACCGTTATTTGCCCCGGCGTACATATAGGGGATAACGTGGTTATTGGCGCCGGAAGCGTGGTTACCAAAGATATCCCCGCCTGGACCATTGCCGCCGGAAATCCCTGCAAAGTCATCCGCAAAATTACAGATGATGACAAAAAACTATATTTCAAAAACCGGGAATTTGATGAAGAAGCCTGGAACCATGTGGAAGAAATCCTGAACAAATAAGAAGATTTTTCAAAAAAATTCACTACTTTTCAGCCGAAAAGTAGTGAATTTTTTATCTCTATAACTGCAAAACATATTTATAAGCACTTTCTTTCGGATTCTGGAAATAATCCTCCTCCACTTTGTTCACCTTATATCCGCAATCCTCAAACACTTTTTGCATTCCCCGGTTGGACGCCCTTGTCTCACCACAGAAGCGACTCATCTCCTCTTTCTTCATTTCCTCTGTCACATGCTCCAAAAGTCGGTGCGCAAGCCCCTGCTTTCTATACTCCGGGTGTATCGCCAGATTCATGATCTTAACGTAATCATCTTCTCCCTTCCAGTTGTAGATAAATACATCTCCCACAATCCGTTCTTTCTCTACAAAAGCGTAATAAACTGCTCTTTCATCTTCCAACAACTCTTTCCAGTCACTTTCTTTCCAACAATCTGTGGGAAAACACAACTTATCAAAGGCAACAATTGCTTCCATCTGATCTATGCCAAGTTTTTCTAAAGTAATCAATTCTCTATTCTCCTTTTGACTTAATTCCTCATATTCTTTTTCATAATTGGTCAAATCACTTTCGATTCTTAACACTAAGATACTCTTCAGCAAAATTATTGTCAAGAAAAATGACCTCTCACTTCCTCTACTCCTGATATCGTATTCTCTCAATCAGCGATTCTTTTTTACATTACGACTGAGAAGGAAGGAAAACAATAATTGCATAGCAATCAAAAGAATCACCATTCCCTCGTTTCGAAGCATCTGGTTTAACTGGCGATTGGTCATTCCCAGAGCCTGCATTACTCCCAACTCCCGTTTTCTGGTAATAATATTCATGATAATTGTATTTGCCATATTCAGGTATGTAATAACTCCCACAAACAGCAACAATCCATATCCGAGAATCTTCATCAACAGTACGCTTTGCTGCGCCTGAATCAGTTCATCTTTGTACGTGGAAAATCCCACATGAGAGAGAGTTTCTGCCATGGCTTCTATTTGTTTTCCTGCTTTCTCTTCTTTATCTTTTTCGCAGAAAATCCATACAGTTCCCAGATTGCTTCCTTCATTTACTTCCGCCTGAAATCCAAGATTTTTGTAAGTATCTTCTGTGATGATCCAGTCAGCCTGACGAAATGCTCCGAAAGCTCCCATGATTTTTCCTGTATAGGCCATCGTTTCCCTGTCTCCTGACAGATTACCTGCAAATGTATCTCCTAACTGAAATCCCGTTTCCTCCAAAAATCTGCTGGATGAGTATAAAATACCATTTTCTTCCGAGATTTTATCATAATCCACAGTACCTGCCAAATGACCATGTTTTTTCTCTTTTTCAAATTCCTCCCGATCCAGCACTGCCACACTGTCCATTATTCCCTGCTCATTTTTGCTGCACAATATTTCTTCACATCTGATTTGTTCCACTCCGTCAATCTTTTGGATCTGATCCAATAATTGTTGATTTAATTCGTTATTTTTCAGTATTTCATCCAGATTATTTTCCGGATAAATTTCATCAGAAGTACTATAGTCCAGCTCCAATTGAAAATCCCCAAAAAGAACAGATCGTCTCGCCTCTGTTTCCGGTCTCATATTTCCTGTAAAATTTGCCACCACCACAAACAATATACCGGAAATTCCCATAATTGTCATGGTACTGATCGTATGTTTTTTATTCACCGCCATATTTGCTCTTGTCATTTTACTGACAGACATAGTGGAAAAACCTTTTCTGACACCTTGATTTTTCTTTCCTCTTTCCTGAAAGCGAATTGCTTCTATAGGAGAAATAACTCTCCATCCACATCAAAAACCTGCTCCAAAATCTGAGTTTTAGAAAGAATCTGTTTAGGATGATCCAAAAATAATCGAAGAAGTTTCCACTCATTTTTGGTAAAGGTAACTCTTTCCTCCCCTTTGACGCCACACATTTCTCCCAAATGAAATCTCCACATTCCTAAATCAATCCATTCTCCTTCTATCTGCCCCTGTCTCATAGCCCGTGACCTGATCAGCCTCCTGATCCAGGGCGGTAAGAAAAATCACAGGAATTTCACTGCTTTTTCGCAGCTTCCGAACCCAGTCCAACCCACTTCCATCTGGAAGATTAATATCACAAATGATAAGATCCACTGTATTATTTTCATAGATTCTGGTTCCTTCCCGTAAATTTCCTGCCGGATATATGGAATACCCTTCCTTTCTCAGAGTAAATTCCATTCCTCTTCTAACGCTTTCTTCATCTTCTATAATTAAAATTCCACTCATTTTCCTTTCCTCCTGTGGAGTAATTCATTTTTAAAATACTTTTCCTCCCAAATCCATTTTTGTTAATCCAACTGCTAACAATCCAATAAAAACTGCCGTATTTACAAATAACAGTATAACAATATTTTTTACCACTCCAAAAGTAAAAAGTATTGAAAAAATTTCTATTGACAACACAATAAAACACATATAGTTTGTCAAATACTCTGTGATAATTTCTCCATAACAACTGTTCATCTGTAATTTTACATAGATAAAAAATTTTAGCAAATACCGGATTATGATACATATAACCGGACAAATAAAAATCCAGTTTTTATTTACCAAAGATGTTGCCACTCCATTACTCCACTGTACCGGAATTTCTGTCGGCAACTTAGAATAAGACAAAATCCCAATAATCAAGCATAGTACGGTAATCGTTCCCCAGGTAAGCATACTTCCCCATATATACAAAAAGCTGACCGCATCCAGTTTGAAAACATCTTGATTATCTTTCCAATAATCCTGCAATTCTGCTGCATATTGTTCTATATGTAAATTTTCATAACTAATATTTTCTTCATTCAACATTCTTTCACACATGAACTTTGCCTTATTCAAATCCGTAATCTGACCTTTTAATACTTCACTCTGCCTCTTAAGCGTTTCCTGCAATGTTACTTTCTCAGATTTAATATTTCGTATATCTTCAATAGAAATTCCCAACGTACGCAGATATGCGATCTTCTTTATATTTTCCACATCATTTTCGGAATACTCTCTGTAACCGTTATTTTCATTTCTGGAAGGCTCAATAAGTTTTTCCTTTTCATAAAACCGAATATTCGAACGAGATAAACCGGTTTGCACTTCTACTTCTTTTATAGTCATATCATCGCTCCTCCCTTCGCCACTTCTTATTTTACCCTAAAATAAGCTATAAACAAGGTTTACAGTCAAGTATTTTCTCAAAAATCTGCTTTTCGTTCCATTTCCTTTTCCTCAAAAGAAAAAAGCCGGGAGTTTCCTTTATTTCAAGGTCTCCCAGCTTTATTTATCTTATTCCCACTCTAATGTCTTCTGACATCAAGTCACGTTGCAATGTTTTTATGTATTCGTTCAATCCACCAGACAAGATAGTTTTATATTTTCCACTTTGGTATAGCTTCATAGCTTCCGCCCATGCATTGTTGACAAACGTTCTTGTCTCAATTTCATTTTCCAATGGGCACTTTTCTGGTTGACCGGAAGCAACTAAAGGAATAAATCTTCGGTTCCCTTCCGGCTCTCCTGTTAAGCATATTATATGTCATCCATAAAGATTCGTCAACCTTCGTTTTTTAGCCATCGCCCCCAGTCAAAAATGAAAGGAAGATGAAAATATGCCAACATATTACGACAAAAATACAAAGAGATGCAAAAGAATGGGAACGTGTATTTCTTGAAACTCAGCAAGCCGATTTGACTATGCCTTTTGCTTCATTTGTTAAAATCTACAACGAGGATATGAAGCAGCACTTTGTACCTGCTCCATATACTCTGCAAAACCATGCCTTCGGTGTCCTGTGGATAGGCCGCCGAATAAAAGGCGGCTAAAGTAAGAAAAGACCTGCAAACAATTCAGTCTACAGGCCTCTCTTAATCCCCAACTTCCCCTAAATGGTTATCTTACAATAACAAAAATTTTGCAATTTTTGTTATACCATATCTGCCATTATATTAAATATCTTTTTAATAAGCGAGTCAATTCTATAACATCGATCGGCTTTGCTATATGGGCATTCATACCGCACTCCAGGCAATGCTGTATGTCATCAGAAAAAGCATCTGCACTCATAGCAATGATTGGGATAGATAAAGCATCTGGGTGATTTATTCCTCGAATTGCCTTTGTAGCCTCATACCCTGTCATATGCGGCATCCGTATATCCATAAGAATGGCATCGTAATGTCCCGCTGATGATTTTTGGAACTTATCCAGACATATCTGGCCATCCTCTGCCCAATCCAACTCTACACCCAGGTCAGACAACAATTCACTTGCGACCTCCCAATTAAGCTCATTGTCCTCAGCAAGCAGGATACGGCGTCCAGATAGATCGATATTGGAGTTCAATGTCTGGTCATTTTCTGTTTGAGTGTCCATATACTGACGCAAAGCATGATACAGCGTGGATTTAAAAAGGGGCTTGGAAATAAAACCATTAATACCTGCTTCACGGGCCTCCTCTTCAAATTCACTGCAGTCATATGCAGAAATCAGCAAAATCGGCATTTCATCTCCCAAATTACGCCGGATTTCTTTTGCAACTTGAATTCCATTCATACCAGGTAGTTTCCAATCCAATAGAATAATTTGATAATCATCTCTCTTTTGGTGATGTTGGGTAACCAGTTCTATCGCCTTTTCTCCACTCAATACCCAGTCGGCATTGATACCGATGGTTTTCAGCGTGTCTATCGCTGTCCTGCAGAGTAATTCATCATCATCAACTACCAACATACTCCAGGAAGGAAGAACCATATCCATATCCAGTGCAACCGCTTTTTCAAAATCAAATGTAAGAGAAACCTCGGTACCTTTATCAATTTCACTTTTTATATCAATGGACCCTTCCATTGTGTCCACAATATACTTCGTAATCGCCATACCCAAACCAGTGCCTTGCGTTTTACTAACCCTGGGTCCATCAGCACGGCTATAGGATTCATATATTATTTTCTGAAAATCTGGCGACATACCAATTCCATTATCCTTGATCTTGATATGCGTTCGGATATAGTTTTCTCCTTTCGGAGATTTTTCTTCAGAGAGGGATAGTTGTATCGAGCCCCCCTCCGGTGTATACTTCGTTGCATTCGATAAAAGATTTAGCAAAACCTGATTCAAGCGTACACTGTCACACCATATATTTTCTGTTAAGATATTTTCGACATGTATGTCAAAGGTTTGCCTTTTTGCCTTAACCTGTGGCTGCATAATATTAACAACTCCTTCAACAACTTCCTTTAATGAAATTTGTTCTGTTGTTAAAGTTAATTTCCCACTTTCAATTTTAGACATATCCAAAACATCGTTGATCAGCCCTAATAGATGTTTACTTGATAATGTAATTTTTCTAAGGCAATTCTGTACCTGTTTCTGGTCATCTATGTGAGCTGTGGCAATCGCGGTCATGCCGACAATTGCATTCATGGGTGTACGGATATCATGGCTCATATTTGCCAAAAATTCGCTCTTTGCTTTACTTGATTCAACCGCTTTTTGGCGAGCATCCTCTAACTCAAGCACCTGGGAACGGGTTATGGAAAAATACCGGCTAAAGATCAATGTCAGTATAGCCAATATAGAAGCACAGGATAATAATGTCAGAATCATACGCTGATTACTCAGACGATTTATGGTATCATCCAAAGCACTATAGGGCATTACTGCCACCAGATACCATTCCGAATATGGCAATGGTATTCCACAAATCTGCCGTTTCTCACCATCTACTTCAAGTGTTCCAGAATACTCTTTATGATTCTTTAACGCACTGCCAAACTCTTCAATCAACGTTCCTTCTAAAGAGTTTCCTGATTCAGACTGAAGCTGTTCCTGTAACTGTTCAAAAAATCCTGCCAGCTCCATGTTTTTATTTTGTATGACAAAACTGCCGTCCGGCCGGATAATATGATAATACATCAGCTGGTTTTCATCCTGCAGCGCCAGAAAATCCGTAATATACTCCAGTGGTACAGCAGCTACCAGACCGGTACACTTACTTCCATCCCGCATAGGATAGGACGCGTCAATGCCAAACAATACCACTTCTTTTCCGGTCGAATCAACCCCAACGGCAACTCTTTGTTCCCCCTGTACCAGCGCTTCCACAAAAGGACCTGGATTGCCGGGCTGTATAGATGCTCCATAAAGAGTTTCAAAGTCCCCCTCCTCGGAACAAAGCGCTAAATAATCAAATCCTCTGACCTTCGCCCTGTAAATC
>DETV01000036.1:6053-7026 GCA_002361775.1 Eubacterium sp. UBA3279 | reverse complement strand
AGATAAGGGAAGAACCGGGTACAACCCAATTATGATGTATGCTGTAGTTACCTATGCGAATATGCGGGGAATACGTTCTGTTGACCGTATTGTTGATCTGTGTGAAAGAGACCTCGCTTTTATCTGGCTGACGCGCGGACAAAAACCGAAACGTTATACTTTTGTATGGCGGGAAGCATCAATTACCATCTGGCAGGACTTCTGGACTCCATCGATCAGCTTTTTGAAAAATATAATTCTTTTTTGCAGGAGAATGATTATGGGACAAAGTACGAGCTGGGAAATGCACAGATGTTTGTGATCGAAGGGATGGATAAAGTCCGGGAAGTGATTGAAAAGAACAGAAAACGAAAGCTTGCAAAACATAAAAACTCTCAAATAACCGTATTATAGAGATCGATAACTGTTCGCCGCTTGAAATACGGAAACTCCAGAACAATCTCACGATGATCGCAGACAAGGAGGGGATCGAATTCGTTTACGGAAAAGGAAAAAGAAAACCTGCACTCCAACAGTTGCATGAGGAACTGGAACAATGCGGAAAACGACTGATGGAATATAAAGAATGCTTTGAGATCATGGGGAAAGACAGAAACAGTTATTCCAAAACAGATCTGGAAGCGACTTTTATGCGCATGAAAGAAGATCACATGCTGAATGGACAGTTAAAGCCAGCATATAATGTTCAGATCGCGGTAGAGAATTATTTTATTGTACATGGATATGTAAGCAGCGACCGCACCGATTATAATACCCTGATTCCGGTCCTTGAAAAACATAAGAATGCTTTCGGGAGTATTCTGGAAGAAGTAACTGCGGACAGCGGGTACTGCAGTGAAAAAAATCTGCTTTATTTAAAACAGAATGAAATATCCAGTTATATAAAACTGCAGGATCATGAAAAGCGAAAAACACGCGCTTATTCAGAAGATATCAGTAAATATTACAACATGAGAACAGGGATATTTGAAGA
>DETV01000036.1:0-5709 GCA_002361775.1 Eubacterium sp. UBA3279 | reverse complement strand
TGTCAGCTTTAAAAAACGTTATTTGCCGACAGCCCCTTTCTGACGAAAAAGAAAGATGGAAGGGATAGGGATGGAAAGGAAATTGCTCCTTATGTGGACAATGCAGGCTGCTGTGTGGCAGAATACGCAGGAGAGGAGCTGGCGCAGAAGATGCACAGCGCTTCCGGCACGCAGGGAGCGGTGTACTCTTTCGGTGTGCAGATAGGTGCATCCTATGCTGCGAAAAATATACCTCATGTCCCCTATAATCAGGGAAACAAAGAAATGTATCCCATTATTCAGTCCAAAACTACGTTGATCAAAGATATTCTTAACCGTTATTTGGAGCCTGCCAGTGGAATCTGTGAGAGAGGAATTGAGACAGCAGTATATGAGGACGGTATGGTGATCGTCAATCATCGCTCTACCCCATATGTGCTGCCAGGAACTTATACAGAAGAAATTTATCAGTATCCTTACCATGGAGAAAAAGATGGAAAAGGTATTTTGCAGGGGCATGAAGCTGTGTGGGTGAAATATTAAAATCTCAGACTTCCTTAATTGAAAAAAACTCCTCCACGTTTTGTTATGATAATATTAGATATATGTCTAATATTATCATTGACAAATATATAATTAGATTATATACTAACAACATAGATAGATATTAAATATATAATTAGATATATATCTAATTGTGTTAGGAGGAGTTTTATGAAGTTTTCTGTTCTTAAAAATTCAAATTTTCGTAAACTGCTTTCGGCGAATATGATCAATCGGTTTGGAGACAGTGTGGATTCCATTGCATTTACCTGGATTACTTACACGATGACCAAAAGCGCCAGCCTGTCCGCTCTTGTGTTTGCAGCCAATATGCTTCCCATGGTACTGGTTCAGCCCTTTGCGGCTCCCGTAGTGGATAAAATGAAAAAGCAGGGGATTATGGTGTGGGCGGATATTTTGAGAGGAATTTGTCTTGGAGGTTTTATTTTCCTTATGGGTATGGATCTCCTTTCTCCCTGGATGTTTGTTGCCTTTACATTTGTTACCAATTTTATTGAAGCTTTTCGCGTTCCCGCAGGCATATCCTTTGTGACGAAAATTCTGGAAGGAAAAGAACTGGACGAAGGAATTAATATGAATCAGATGGCAGCGCAGCTATGTATTATTGCAGGAACGGCAGCAGGAGGTGTTCTGGTGGCTATTTCTCCTTTTGCAGCCATGGGTCTTGATTTCCTTTCATTTTGGATCTCTGCAATTCTCATCCGGAGTATAAGAGTAACAGAGAAGGTGAGTAAACATCTCCAGGAGAACACTTACTGGCAGAATCTGAAAGGCGGTTTTCAGTATCTGGGAAAAAACAGAAAGTTTTTAATTTTTGTAGTGGCAGCGTTATTGTTTAATACCTTGTCTTCTGTTATGGGTTCTCTTCATGCAGCCTACATCAATGAAAACTTAAAGGCTTCCGCAAATTATATGTCCAGTGCGAATATTATTCTTACGGTGACCAGTCTTCTTATGATGTTTTTCTTTTCTTTTTATTCAGAGAAGATTCGCCCTTCCCGGATCTTTACCTGGGTAGAATTTGGTTCTCTGGCTTTTTTATATCTGGTTTTAACATTTTTACCGGGAATATCCGGATGGCCCCGCCTGGTAATCTGGGTGATCTCCTTCCTGATTTTCGGGATTTTTTCCGGTATGCTTGGGGCGTATGTCAATGTGATGTTTGTAAAAGTGGTGGATGAAGATTATCTGTCCCGGGCGGCAGGAATATTTAATTCTCTGGGATCTTTGTCTACTCCCTTTGTGTCACTTGGTTTGGCGGCAGTGGTAAAATGGGTGGAAATTCCCGATGTTTTTCTGGGAGCAGCCATAATATCCGGTTGTATTTTACTTTTGCTTTTAGTGACGGGATGGTGTAATGTATTAGATAAGCAGGAGGGAAAAGAAGCATGAGATTATTACAGCCGAATCGATATATGGAAGCATTTGGAATCCTACATAGAAAGTACGAGAAAGAGGATTGCCGAAAAACTCTGGAGAGTATTTTGTCCAAAAGACAGGAAAAAGAAATGATAACAAAATTGTTTTATCCGGTAATCGAGATGATGGACGCCTGTGAAGATATTTCCTTAAATCCGGAAAATCCGCTGTATTTCCGGTGCAGTTCGCTGGAAGAGACGGATGAGAGGGAAAATATCTTTGAAGAAATCTTTTTTACTTATTACCGGGGAGAAGACAATGAAAAGCCATCTAAGGTGATAGGAAAAGCCTTTCGGCAGGATGGAGGAAAAGAATTTATAGAAAATATTATCTGTTCAGGGGAGAAACTGACAGAGTCCCCTGTACTGGAAGTATTACATTCCGGATGGAAAGCGGAAGATCAACTGACACTTTTGAGGATTCTGGAAGAGGGAGAGCCGTGGATACAGGAATTTTGCCTTCTTCTGGAGCAGATTGCTGACCGGATCGATCCCATTCTGAAAAAATACAAAGATCAGTATACTTACCTGGATGAATTGGCAAAAAAAGAAGATGCCCAGGAAATTATACTGAGAAGAATGCGTCTTAACCCGTTGAAAGAAGTGGCAGTACAGCCGGTGATATCCACCTGTAATATGGGATATATCAGGGGAAAAGAAAAGGAAAATGGAATTGAGATTATTATCCATATAGGAACGCTGCACTGCGCCATGGATTTTTCAGAACCGGGAGAATTTACCAGAGAACAATTGCAGGAGCATCTGAAATGTCTGGCTGATCCTACCAAATTATCAATACTTATGATTTTAAAAGAAAAACCCACATACCAGACGGATCTGGCCCGACAGTTGGGTCTGACTACTGCCACCATATCTCACCATATGAATCAATTACTTGTAAACGGATTTGTGAAGCATCGTCTGGAAGAGAAAAAAGTGTACTATGAATATCAGAAAGATATGGTACAGTACACCTGTATGCAAGTGGAAAAATTGTTATAAAAATGGAGCTGTTGCTTGAAACATCATATTCAGAATATTTCAGAATTGTGTTGAAGGGGACAGCTCTTTTTTTATGGGGCAAAGGATGGTGTTGGGATTAAAAGATATAATCACAGCAGATAATTATTAAGAAAAATGTCAGATTTCTATTAAAAAAATATCCGATTTTTTTGCTACAATAAAGTCGAAATTAAAGAAAAGGAAGAAAAAGAAATGGAAATATACAATATACTTGTTGTGGATGATGATCGGGAAATTGTCCGATCCCTGGCTAAGCTTCTGGAAGTGGAGGGGTATCAGGTGTATAAGGCATATAACGGAATGGAAGCCCTGGATATTCTCATGGAGAGACAGGTACATCTGATTTTACTGGATGTGATGATGCCAAAGCTAAACGGACTTTCTGCGCTGATGAAGATAAGGGAGAAGAATAATATTCCCGTGATCATGCTTTCGGCAAAAACAGAGGAAAGTGATAAGGTATTGGGATTGTCCATGGGAGCGGATGATTATGTGACAAAGCCTTATAATACGGCGGAATTGATGGCAAGGGTAAAATCCCAGCTTCGACGTTATTTTTCCCTGGGAGCGGCGTCTACGGGCAGGGATGAAAATATTCTGAAAAACGGAGGTCTAAGTCTGAACCGGAATACAAAGCTTTTGCAGGTGGATGGAGAGCCGGTGAGGCTGACAGCCACGGAATATAAGATTGTGGAACTGCTCATGAGCCATCCGGGATACGTGTTTTCCGCAGAAGAGATATATAGCCAGATCTGGCAGGAAGATGCTTATGGAGTGGAAAATACAGTGATGGTACATATAAGAAGGATAAGGGAAAAGATTGAGATTACTCCCAAAAATCCAAAATATCTGAAGGTGGTGTGGGGAATTGGATACAAAATCGAAAAATTTGAATAAGCAGGGCTCCTGGATTTTTTTTGGAATTCTGTGTGTGGTGGTTTCCCTTGCGGCAACTTACACAAGAATCTCTTTTGTATATCAAAAATTTGAGTGGTACTGGGGAAAAAGAGGAAGATTATTTTATAATGGCGCCATCTGGGCGGGGGTGGGAATTTTACTGGCAGGAATTGTTCTTCTTCTGCTGCTGATTTTCCGTATGTACAAAATGAGAATTTTTACAGGAAGATGGACCATAGGTCCTCAAAAAAGAATGAAAATTGACGGAATCAGGACGGAAATCCTTATCCCTCTCATTTTTATCACGGGATATCTCTGGTTTGATGTGTGGGGGATCCGAATGAAAGATCCGTATATCTGGGATGAATACTTTCTTGATTCAGTTTCTTCCCTGCTTACTTTTTCGGTAAAATTTGTCTTTCTGATTCTGATTTTCTGGCTTTCTCTGTGGATTCTTCTGCGGCAGTGGAGAGGGAAAATGTTTGAAGAAACTTCAATTATCTGGAAAGAAAGAAAAAATTATCTGGAGAGGACTTCACTGGAAAAGCGAATCCAGAATCAGCGAAAGGGTTCTATGATCTTGGCGGTGATTTTAAGTATCCTGATTATCTGGATGGGATTTTTATCTTTTGCCACGGGAAATGATTCTCCTGGAATTGCAAATATGATTCTGGGCATACTGTGTCTGATTTTCTTCTTTAAGACCATTTTTCAGAGCCGTCTGGGAAGGGAGACGGGAAAGCTGGCGGCGCAGATCGGGTGTATTACCAGGGGAGAAAAGATAGGGGAAGAATATATTTTTTCAGAGCAGGATCTTCTCTATGAGACTTCGCTGCAGCTGCAGAATATCGAGGAAGCCATGGAAAAAAGTATTCAGAAACAGGTGCAGGCAGAACGGTTAAAAATCGATTTGATCACCAATGTTTCTCATGATCTGAAAACTCCTCTGACTTCCATGCGGGGTTATACCGATCTTCTGAAAATGGAAGAACTCAGCGAGGAAGCCAGAGATTACGTGGAAATTATTTCCATGAAGCAGGAACAGTTAAAAAATATGATCCAGGATTTATTTGAACTGTCAAAAGCAACCAGCGGGGCTGAGCAGATGGTAATGGAAAAACTGGATATGAGAAAATTACTGGAACAGACCATGGCAGATATGGAAGATGTTATTGAAAAAAGCGGACAGATGATTCGCACACGATTTTCACAGGAGCCTCTTCTTTTTATGGGAGACAATGGAAAGATGTACCGTGTGGTGCAGAATCTTTTGGGAAATGCTCTGAAATATTCTCTCTCGGGAACAAGAATTTATCTGGAGGCGGAAAAAGAAGAGGAAAAAATAAAAATGTGCCTGAAAAATATTTCCTCTTATGAAATGGATTTTTCACCGGAAGAGATTACAGAACGATTTGTGCGGGGGGATAAATCAAGAAGTACGGAAGGCCATGGGCTGGGACTGGCCATAGCCTCCAGTTTTGTTAAAAACATGGGAGGAAATCTTAAGGTAGAAATTGACGGAGATATGTTTAAGGTGTTTATGGAATTTCCGGAAGTAAAAGAACAGGCTGGCAACGGGTGAAGACGAAAAAGAGGTGTAGGTTATGGAAAAAATTTCAATAGTAATCCCCTGTTATAACGAAGAAGAAGCAATTCCTGTATATTATGAAGAAATGAAAAAAATCATGCTTTTTATGAAACAGGTAAAATTTGAACTGATATTTGTGGATGATGGCTCTAGGGATAAGACCCTGGAAGAATTGAGAAATCTTGCCAATAAGGATAAGAGGTGCTGTTACCTGTCTTTTTCCAGAAATTTTGGAAAAGA
>DETV01000068.1 GCA_002361775.1 Eubacterium sp. UBA3279 | reverse complement strand
GATAAAATCTTTTCATTCTTTTTGGTTCACTACAAATTCTATACAGCCATTCTAAATTATGTTTTACAAAAAAACGCGGTGCTCTCTTTTTCATCCCACTAAGTACATCAAATGCCCCACCTATTCCAATAAAAATACCATTATCAAATTCTTTATAATATTTAGAAATCAATAATTCTTGTGCAGGAATCCCTAAAGCCACTAACACAATATCCGGTTTTATTTTAACTATATTTTCAAATACTTTATCTCTATTTTGAACATATCCATCTGAATATCCCAATAAATTAATTTTAGGATATTGCTCGCATAATAATTCAGCTAATTTTTTTACTACTTCTGGCCTCGCACCAAATAAATACAAGGACTTTCCACTGTCATTAGCAATTTCAAATAAATTTTTCACAATATCCACTCCCGCAATCCGTTCATGAATATCATATCCTAATTTCTCAGCCCCCCTCACAACCCCAATACCATCCGCTGTTATCATAGTCTCTTCATCCAATAAAATTTTTTGAAACTCTGGATTTTTTTCTGCAATCATCAGAGTCTCTGGATTCGCAGTGATAATAAATGCTTTCTCTTTCTTATCAAGTTTTTCTTTCAAATCACAAGAAAACGCTTCCAAGTTACCTTTATATAGTTTTTCAAAATATTTTTTCATACACTTTTCCTCATATCATCAATACACTCATCTCATTCGCCTTTAACTTTTTCTCAGGAGTATTACAAAGTGATATTATTATATTCTTTTCCAGTATTCTTTCTAGATAATGTCATATATACTTGCGTATACCATTCTAAACTTTTATCTTTTCCAAATGACTTTCTACTAACGCTATGAATACATACATAAAATAATCCTACTTTTTATCTTATCCTTCGTATTCTGCCTTACTTTATATCTTCTATCAAAAATCAATCTACGTAATTATACTCTATTCTGTTCGCTCCTTCTCAATTTACTATATAAATTTCCTTTATTATTTTTTCCCCTGAATTTTATTTTTTTGTTCTTCTGTAAAACCTTCTGTACTTTCTCTCATAAACATAATCTTAAGTGTCATCAAAAGCAATCGAAGATCCAAAAACAATGAGTAATTTTGGATATAGATCAAATCTAACTGCAACTTATCATAAGGGGTTGTATTATATTTTCCATATAACTGAGCATATCCTGTCAATCCACCTCTTACTTTCAAACGATATGCAAATTCAGGAAGTTCATCCATATATTTTTCCACATGTTCTACTCTTTCTGGTCTTGGTCCCACCAGACTCATATTTCCCACAAAAATATCAATTAACTGTGGCAGCTCATCTAATCTTGTGGCTCTCAAAATCCGCCCTACCGGAGTAATTCTAGGATCTTTATCTGTTGCCGGTTGAGATTTCCCATCTTTTTCCGCATCCACAATCATACTTCGAAATTTAAAAATATCAAACTTCTTTCCATTCAAAGTAACCCTTGTCTGTCTATAAAAAACAGGACCTCCATCATATAATTTGATTGCCAATGCCGCTACCAGAAAAATAGGCGAACTAATCACCAACATCATCCCTGATATCACAATATCCATGGTTCTTTTTATAATCCTTTGTTCAAAAGTTAACCCCTGATTCCGAAATAATAATAAAGGAGTATCAAAAACATGAAGGCTTTCTGCTCCTCGAATCAATATATCGGAAACTTTAGTTGTGGTATATGCCCGAATATCATTTTCATAACAAAATTTCAAAATAATGTTCCGCATTTCAGAATGTATATCATATATGACAACTCCTTCATACTGAGGAATTATTCTTTGTATTTCTCCTATCCCAAGAGAAATATCAACTACTTTTTCTATTTTATATTTATCCTTCCTTGAATTCATTTTTTGAATAAATATTGCCGGATCATATTCTCCATGAATAAGCAACATTTTTCTGGGAGGAAATAATTTTTTAAAAATAATTTCACTTATCCACGCCACAATTATCACAGTAATCACATCTAAAAATGTAATTTTAAGCAATGGAAGAATTGTAACAAATTTTACAGAAATTAATACAATCTGTAAATAAATTACTATATTTGCGCAAAACATTGCTAAACACTGAGAATAAATTATATTAGATTTTTTCAAATATCCTACCTTAAGACCCCCAAACACATACAGAAAAATCATCTGATATAGCACATACATTCCAGCCATCATCCAATGACCTTTTTGAAAAAACGGAAATACCGTATACGGATTATAATTTTTTATCCAACTATACATAAAAAAAACCGTTTCACATGCTACAAGCCCCACTACTAATAGAACACGAATCATTCTTTTATATTGTTCGTTTTCTCTTTTCATTTTTTGTACCTCATTTTTGTATCTCTTTTTTTAATATGTAGCACCCCTGTGTTTCGCCTAACAATATATATTCTCGTTGAAGTATATCTTCTAAAGAAATACGTTTCGATTCAACCACCAAATATTCATATTCTCTTCTTGTAACAAATTCATCCAAAGCAACCACATCGTAGCTCTCCGCTCTCAATATATCTCTGATATATTCAATATCCGGATTCCATCCTTCATAGCCCCAAATATACCCTCTACCAAATAACAAATAAATATCTGCAGAATATTCTCTTATCCAAATAGATATTTCTTCTGGTGCTATTACTCTTGCTTCTCCCTCTGCATCTTCCAGAATTATATCCGCTATTTCTATTGCACTTTCTGGAATTTTATATATATTTTCTGTTTTATGAAAATTCTCATCTGAAAAAACCGGATTACCTGTAAAAATAATTATAAACACACTTCCTAACACTACCAAAATTTTTAATGAAGTATATTTAGTTTTTCTTAATATTGCAATAATTGAACATACAATAATAAAACTCATAGGCAAAAGCCAAAGTGTTCTCCAATACACCGTTTCTAACGCCACACGTTTTAGTATCACTGCTACAATTGGATTAATTAAAATCACTCCACATATTACAGTATAGCCTACTATTCTCCGTTCCACACTATGGCGTTTTGAACAAAAAAATAGAATTACAAGTGTTATCAAAAAAACTTCATATAAATGACCTGATCCTTTATAAAGTGTAATTGCCTGTTTGACAATTTCTTGTCCTTCTAAAATCAAATTCATCATTTCTTGTTCACCATCCTAAATTTTCATCATAACATACATCCCCCCACAAAAAATGTAAGGCAAACAAAGAATTATCCCTTTCCATATGATTGATATTTTTTTCTCACTAATTGCGTATACTAAAGTCAATACAAACATCTCAATAGCGCCTAGCACAACCCCCATGGAGGAACAACAACAAATTGACAATGATACAAGAAATACTTGTAACCATTTACCTTTTCTTTCTCTCAGAAAATTCTCTGCCATCAAAAACAACATCGGCAAAAAAATATTAGCCAACATTGCTTTCCCTTGCCAAATTCTAAAAAGCAAAAATGTAGAGGCCGTATATACTGAAACATAACCATATTGTTGCAAAATTGCATACAAGAGTAAAAAAAGTCCTACGTCTGTTTTTGATGAACCAAATATTTTTATACTAATAGAATACACTACAATGTATGACATTGGGATAAATATAATTGGAATAAAAATATGTGCAATGATAGCCGGATGCACACCTGAAAGTTTTGACAAAAAAGCCCAAAACATTGATAATGGAGAAAGTACATAATTAATAGGAATGCTTTCTAATGCTGCTCCTGTATAGGGACTAAATCTATACATTTTATCAGTATTCAACGCAGTTACTGCATGACCAATATAAAATGTATCATCTGCATCCATATGGGTATTCCATACCACATAAATAACTTGAAAAATGATTATCGCAACTGCACATCCCATTATGAAAAATTCTAATTTCCCATATGATTTCTTCTCTATTTTCCAAGTCTTCTTTCTTTTGCTTAATCGTCTTATATAGCAAAGTACAATATAACCCATAAGCAATACACTTGTATAAACTACACATAGCAGACTCAAACTTTTATTCAATAAAATGAGCGGCACTGATACTATTTCAAAAAGAGCAAATAGAATAATCCAACCATAAACTATCAACATCCATTTACTTTCACCTTGATTGATAATATCATACATTAATTTTCCAAAAGCCAATGGTAATATGCCAATCAAAAACAATAATAATATATAGTGTAACACAATAAATCCACCTGTCTATTTATATTAATTTAATTCTCTTTCCACCAACTCAAATGCCGAAGCGATCACCTTATCCATATCATAATACTTATACTCAGCCAACCTCCCACCAAAGAGAATCTTTTCTTCCCTATCTGCCAACATTTTATATCGGTTAAACAACATCTGATTTTTTTCATCATTCACAGGATAATATGGTTCCATTCCCTCTTCCCATTCTGCAGGGTATTCTCGTGTAATTACTGTTTTCTCTTGTTTGCCATACTCAAAATGTTTGTGCTCAATAATACGGGTATAAGGTGTTTCTCTATCTGTATAATTTACAACTGCAACGCCTTGATAATTTTCTTCATCTAACATTTCTGTCTCAAATTTTAAACTTCTATATTCTAAGTTCCCGTAGCAATAATCATAAAACGAGTCCAGTGTGCCTGTATACAACACTTTTTCTGACAATCCCATATATTTTTCACGATTTTTATTAAAATCCACACCTGTCTCAATATCACACCCCTCAAACAGAGCATTTATCAAAACATTATACCCTCCTATGGGAATTCCCTGATATTTATCATCGAAATAATTATTATCATAAATATAACGCACAGGAAGTCTTTTTATTATAAAGCTGGGCAGATCTTTACATTCACGTCCCCACTGCTTCTCTGTATACCCTTTTATCAGTTTCTTATATATATCTGTACCAACCAGAGAAATCGCCTGTTCTTCCAGATTTTGGGGATAGCCTTTGATCACCTTCTTCTGTTCTTCTATGATTTTTTTTGCCTCCGCAGGTGTTTCGCATCCCCACATTTTATTAAATGTATTCATATTAAATGGCAAATTATAAATTTCTCCTTTATAATTTGCAACCGGAGAATTTGTATATCGATTAAATTCTACTAAGGAATTAACAAAATCCCATACCTTCTTATTACTTGTATGGAAAATATGGGCTCCATATTTATGCACATGAATTCCTTCCATATCTTCACAATACAGATTACCGCCAATTTCGTTTCTTTTTTCAATCACGAGACATTTCTTGTCCTTTTGTGTTGCTAAATATGCAAATGTTCCTGCAAATAATCCACTTCCGACGATTACATAATCATATTTTTTCATAACTATATTTTCACTCCAACAAATACCTTTCCTGATATGATTTTTCCAGATAATCCGGGTTTACATAGTACAATCCTGTCCGAAATTCTGATATCTCATCACTGATAAAAGATGTAAATATTTTCATCAATTCTTCGACTTCTTTTCCCTCTTTCGCACAGTCTTCTATCATGATCGCATATAGCCGCCCAATATCCATGAATCCCGGAATAGTATATTTACAATTCGTGATTGTATCAAAATTCCCCTCCGGTATCTGATACCACTCAATAATTTCATCGCCTACCTGTTCAAAGGTCAGGAAGTGATTCACTTCTGCGTCATGCAGTTGTTTTCGGATTCCTTTTTCTCCCAACTTTTCCACCACAACTCTCCGTCTGTTTTTGGTGATTCTGGCTACATATTCAATCAGAGAACACACATAAAAGAAATCATTTTGCTCTTTCGCTGTCATAAATCAACCGCACTCCTGCCGATACGTGGGTACCATTTCTTTCACAATCTCCCGTATCCCATCCCCATCTTCATAGGCTTTCCTCTTCAGTTCTACCAACTGTTTCCAGAATGTCTCTGTATCAAAGTGAATGGGCTTTCCTATGAAGATTCTCTCATGAAGAGTTTTTTGCAGTCCTTCCTCATCCATCAGAAGTTCTTCATACAGCTTTTCCCCAGGGCGAAGTCCTGTATAGACAATTTTAATATCTTCGTCCGGCTTGTAGCCTGAAAGTTTAATCAGATTACGGGCTAAATCGTCAATTTTTACCGGTTCTCCCATATCCAGCACAAAGATTTCTCCGCCTTTTGCAAAGGCTCCCGCCTGAAGCACAAGGGAAACTGCTTCCGGAATAGTCATAAAGTAACGTATCACATTCTTATCTGTGACAGTCACCGGTCCTCCTGCCAGAATTTGTTTTTCAAACAAAGGAATCACGCTGCCATTACTGCCCAACACGTTTCCGAATCGTACTGCCACAAAATCTGTCTCCGACTCCCGGTTCATCCCCTGAATGATCATTTCACACAATCGCTTCGATGCCCCCATAATATTAGTAGGGTTTACCGCTTTGTCTGTAGAAATCAGAATAAATCTTTCACTCTTGTATATATCTGCTGCCCGAGCCACATTCAAGGTACCAAATACGTTATTTTTTATAGCCTCATTCGGACTGTCTTCCATCAACGGCACGTGTTTATGCGCTGCGGCATGATACACAATATCCGGCTGATATTCCCGGAAGATTTGTCCTACCCGGTGAGTATTCCGCACAGAGCCAATCAAAACCTTCAGATTCAGCTTCGGATATTTTCTCTTTAATTCCTGCTGTATATCATAGGCTGAGTTTTCATAAATATCAAGAATCACTAATTGTTTCGGTTCATGTCCCGCAATCTGTCGGCACAGCTCGCTTCCGATGGAGCCGCCTCCCCCCGTTACCAGAACCACTTTATTTTTCACGTATCCCAATATAGATTCTATGTCTGTACGAATCGGCTCTCTTCCCAGGAGATCATCAATATTAACTTCTCTGAGTTTCGCTATGCTTACCTCTTCATTGATCAACTGATAGATTCCCGGAAGTGTTCGCAGTTTACAACCGGATTCCTTACAAATATTCAATATTTTACTTTTTTCTTCTCTGGAAATTGTAGGAATGGCAAATATAATCTCTTCCACTTTATATTTTTTCACTGCCCAGAGAATCTTCTCTCTTCCTCCCACAATGGGGATTCCCTGTATGCGACTGCCTTTTTTTACTCTGCTGTCATCGATCACACAGACAACTTTATTATTCAGATGAGCGCTGCTTTGCAATTCTTTTATAATCGCAAGCCCTGCATCTCCCGCTCCGATCACCATGGTAACTACCGGTTCTTCCAACCCGGTCACATGGATTCTCTGTTTTAAGATTCTCAGAAGCCGATAGGAAAATCTTCCTGCAATCATCATAGGCAACAATAATAAAAAATATAAAATATAGTAGGATCTTGGCATTCTGTACTCCAACATATACGTTCCCACTAATTGGAGACAGGAAGATACCATACAAGCCATAGTAAGATTCAACAATTCAGTTACACTGGCATATCTCCATAAACTCTCATATAATGAGAAAAAGGCAAAAATGCATAATGTCACCAGTACATTGATCATCGTATACCGGAGCAGAGAATCAATATATACCTGCTTAATATACTGAGGATGAAATTCGTATCGAATCAATAAAGCCAGATACTCTGCTGCCAAAACTGCCAGGATATCATAAATTAAAAGCAATGAAATTCTGATTCTTTTCTTTGGATTTTTTATTTTATAAATCATCTCGTTATCCCACAAATATATTCATTTACACGTTTTTATACTATCCGATAAATTATATCACAATTCCCTATATTTTTAAAGTGGCAGACCATTTTCTTTCATAATTTGGTGGTTTTCCCAAAAAAAGAGAGTCTGCATAAGCAAACTCCCTTTATTATTACCATTTATACATTCGGATCTGTTGGATCCCAGTTCTGACTTGCAGGAATCTTCGGTGTTGATGGTTTATCAAACGGTGTAGCTGCTGTGTCAGAAATTGTTACTTTTGTACCAAGTTTACAATTGTCATAGATCCATTTTGCATCTCTTACAGTCAGACGGATACATCCATGAGAAGCCGGCTGTCCCAGTTTATTATATTCTGCTGCGCTCAGGTTATAGCTGCTCATGTTAGAACCAGCTACAGAATGGAACAATACGCCACCTACTATTCTGGTGCAATACTGTCCATAGGATGGTCCCATCAGAGTGTGCCAACGATATCTGAACGGTGTATAGAAGGTTCCTGTCGGTGTTGGTGTTTCCGGA
Source organism: Eubacterium sp. UBA3279 (assembly GCA_002361775.1). GTDB lineage: Bacteria > Bacillota > Clostridia > Lachnospirales > Lachnospiraceae > Oliverpabstia. Next base: position 5,154 of record DETV01000068.1, on the reverse strand, counting down.
AGACCTACAGAGCAGGCAAATGTTTTTACCGGAATAATATATCCGTTGCCTCCATCCTTCGCATATACAGTAACCTGACATTTAGCACGATTTACAGTAATCTCATAAGACGGCTGAATACCGATCACACTGTCCAGATCCTGTACTAAAACTCCATCGGAATTGAAATAATATTTATAAGCTCCAATATACTGCCAGCCTGTTGCCATCACACCGTTACCATCAAAATGATACCATTTACCACTGAGCTTCTGCCAACGATTCTTCAGATACGCTCCATCCGCAGTTTTAAAATACCATTTGGAACCAGATTTCTCCCATTTTCCTCCATAAGCTACCGGATCATAGTTCGGAATCCATCTTCCATCGGCTCCTACATAATAATTTCCTACCCAGGTATTACTTACCATTGCTCCGCTGCCATTCACATAATAGTATGTATCTACCCATGTGTTAGCTGCCATGGCTCCGTTACCTCTTAAGTAGTACCATGTTTTTCCATCGGGACGAATCCAACCCGTCTGCATAGCTCCATTTCCCGGTGTCAGATAATACCAGGTTCCTCCCAGATTGATCCAACCCTCTGCCATCGCTCCGCTTCCGGTCATATAGTACCAGGTTCTTCCATTTGGACGAATCCATCCGGTCTGCATAGCTCCGCTTCCGTTGGAATAATACCATGTTCCCCTTACCTGATACCAGCCCGTTTTCATAGCTCCATTTCCCGGTGTCAGATAATACCAGGTTCCTCCCAGATTAATCCAATCCTCTGCCATCGCTCCGCTTTCAGTCAGATAATACCAGGTTCTTCCATTTGGAATGACCCAGCCTGTCTGCATTGCTCCACTTCCGTCGGAATAATACCATTTCCCTTTTACCTGATACCAACCTGTTTTCATAGCTCCTGTCTTTTCATCCAGATAATACCAGGTATTTCCCAGTTTCAACCATCCTTGCTGAACCACACCATTGTCACGCATCCAGTACCAGGTTCCATTAATCAGGTTCCAGCCTCCGCCCGTCATAGCGCCGCTGCCGTTGCTGTGGTAAAGCTTTCCGCTTCCATCTTTGTAGAATCCTGTCTGCATAACGCCGGTAGATGGATCCATATAATACCATTTGCCACTAATTTTCTGCCAGCCTGTAACTATGGTTCCATTATCAAACCAATACCATCTGTCTTCAATTTTCTGCCAACCATTGACATTTGCTTTATCTACCTGAAACTTTTCATTGAAATAATACGCTTTTCCGCCGATTGTTTTCCATCCGGTATATTTCTGAAGTTCACCTGTCGTTTCATCAAAGTAGTAGGTCTTGCCGTCAGCATTCTGGAATCCTTTCTGAATCTTTCCATCCGCATCAAGGAAATAAGTCATTTCCTTTCCCTCATAGGGGATTGTTTGCATTCCCTGTTTGTCTGCTCCCGTCAAACGGCTTCCATCTTCTTTCAGATACCACCACTGATCTTCAGCTTTTTTTACCCATCCGATCCATATATTGCCCAGACCGTCTTCCACATAAATCCACTTTCCGGATTCATATTCCTGCCAGCCGTTTTTCTTTTCCATCTCTATTTTTCCATCAGGATAAACGTAATACCAACCCTGTGATTTATCATAGAGCCATGATTCCTTTTCCGGATGAGACAAATATCTGGGAGCGTCTTCTTTTCCACCATTATCATAGAAAAAATAACTTCCATCTTCCAGCTTACTTTCCGGCACTTTTAATTCATCATTATTGATGAATTCCGCCACTTTTACTTTCTGTAATCCGGACTGGATTTTTCCTTCCTTCAGGAAATATGTATGTGCGCCTGTCTCTCCCTCAAACTCCAGCTCAAATACACCTGTAGAAGTTGCTTTCACATACTCAGCTTCCTTGTAAACCATCACCTGATATGTATCTTCTTCAATCTGGTATGTCGGTTTTTTCTGCGTCTGTGTCTCTTCTGTTCCCGTTCCGTTTTCTGTACTCTCCTGATTCTGAGTACCTTCTTTATTCACCACATCAGTTTCTGTTCCCTGTGTTTCCTCCACACTTACGCTGCCAGCCACGTCCTTCTCCACTTGAGCTGCGGCTGTGGGAACTGTCACAGATAAAGCAGTTAAAATTCCAAGTCCAAATAACAGACTTCTTCTTGTCTTCATTCTTCTACTCCTCTCATACTGACAAATCTATTGATACTTTTTTTATTCTATTACAAAATATAGTATATTTCAAGCAATACATAACCAAATATTGGTTTTTTTACATTTTGGCAAAAAAGAGCTGCTGTACCTATGGCACAACAGCTCCCGAATTTATCAAAGCGCTGGATCTGTAGGATCCCAATTTTGTCCTGCCGGAATACGAACGGAAGCAGGTTTGTCAAATGGTGTGCTTTCGTTATCCGAAACTGTTACCTCTGTTCCCAACGGACAGTTCATATAAATCCACTTTGCATCTCGTACATTTAAACGTACACATCCATGTGATGCAGGCATACCTAACTGATTGTATGCTCCTGCAGGCAATGAATACGTAGGATCTGTGGATCCACATGCTACTGAGTGGAACCAAATATGACATTTATCTGTCCAGGTAAACATGGTACCCCATTTTCCCCAGGAAGGTCCCATTAATTCCACAATTCCCTGTGTTGCTGCACTACCTGCTTTTTGCAAAGTATGGAAAGTTCCTACTGGTGTTGGTGTTGCCGGCAATCCAACAGAGCAGACAAATGTTTTTACCGGAATATCATATTTTCCTGTTTCACTCTTTGCATAAACCATAATCTGACATTTTTTACGATTAATAGTAATTCTATAGGAAGATTGCTTTCCGATCAATCCATCCACATCCTGAAGCATTTTGCCGGATCCATCAAAGTAGTATTTCAATCCACCAATACGTTTCCACCCGGTGACCATAGTTCCGTCACTTTCAAACCAGTACCAGAAACCATTGATTTTCTTCCACTGATTTTTCAGATATGACCCATCCTCTCTCTGGAAATACCACTTAGATCCCTTTTGAACCCATTTTGCCCCTGTAAGATCCGGATCATAATTAGGTTTCCATCTGCCGTCTGCACCTACCCAATACGGTCCAACCCAACAGTTAGATACCATTGCTCCATTTGTACCTACATAATAGTATCCATCAATCCATGCATTAGCAGCCATAGCTCCATTACCTCTGGAATAATACCAGGTTCCATTCACCTGATACCAGCCTGTTCTCATTCCTCCATTGCCCGGAGTGAGATAATACCAGGTTCCTCCCAGATTAATCCAGCCTTCTGCCATGGCTCCACTACCATGTAAGTAATACCAGGTTCCTCCTGGTTTGATCCAGCCTGTCTGCATCGCTCCGCTTCCATTGGAATAATACCAGATTCCATTCACCTGATACCAACCTGTTCTCATAGCTCCTGTATTAGCATCCAGATAATACCAGGTATTTCCCAATTTCAGCCAGCCCTGCTGGATCACTCCATTATTGTGCATCCAATACCAGGCGCCATTAATCCTGTTCCAACCACCGCCTGTCATAGCGCCGCTGCCATTACTGTGAAATAATCTTCCACTGGTATCTTTGAAAAATCCGGTTCTCATCACACTGTTTGCCGGATCCATATAATACCACTTACCATTGATATTTCTCCAACCAGTCGCACTCTGACCATTTTCCATCCAATACCACTGATTATTTAAATGATACCAGCCATTTTTTCCGGTATTTGTCATCTGATATGCATTATTAAAGTAATAGAGTTTTCCATCGATGGTTTTCCAACCCTTATAATTCTGTCGTTTTCCATCTTTTCCAAAGTAATACGTATGACCGGAAACCTTTTGAAAACCAGTTTTTACTGTTCCATCTGCATTCAAAAGATAAGTGTTTCCCTGAACATTTTCCTGTAATCCCGTCTTAGATGTATCACGTTTTCCAACTTTATCCAGATAATACCATTTACCATTTACCTGCTGCCAGCCGGTCTTGAAACTTCCGTTACCTTTAGAGGCATATATCCATCTGCCGGATTCTATCTCCATCCAGCCATTTTTCCCAGTATCTACTGCTCCGTTTTCTTTCAGGTACTTCCAGTTTCCATTTATTTCCTGCCAGCCGGTTTTTCCTGCTTCCACAGTTCCGTCTTCTTTCAGATACTTCCAGCTTCCGTTTATTTCCTGCCAGCCGGTTTTTCCTGCTTCCACGGTTCCGTCTTCTTTCAGATACTTCCAGCTTCCATCTATTTCCTGCCAGCCAGTTTTGACAGTTCCATATCCCTGCTCTGCATAAATCCATTTACCAGATTCTATCTCTACCCAGCCATTTTGACTGAAATCTACGGTTCCGTCTTCCTTCAGGTACTTCCAACTTCCGTTTATCTCCTGCCAACCGATTTTTCCTGTTTCTTCAATTCCAGATTCATTCAGATACTTCCAGCTTCCATTTATTTCCTGCCAGCCAATTCTTGCAGTATCTACTGCACTGCCAGGGGTAATGCATACCCAGCCGCCGTCTCTTCTCTGTTTCCAGATATCTTTATCTGTCAAATTCTCCTGCAATACACCCAAGGGTTCTCTATCCGGAAAATCCGGCGCCGGGCCTTGATCATTAAAAAAATAAATTTTTCCCGGCTGCATTTTACTGACATCTACAGAACTTATTCCTTCACCCTTATACTCTGCGGTTTCTCCAATAGTTATGGTACCGCCCTGAGGCATTCCGTCTTTTAGATAATATACTCTGCTAAGTACATCCTCAAAATCATACTGCTCATTTATGAGAAAAACACCGGTTCTTTCGAAAGGAACATACTTGCTCTGAGTTTCATCCCATACACGAAATTTTTCATCTGTTCTTTCAAAGTATGGATAATGTTTTTCCTCTTCCGGCGTTCCTACGCCTTCGCCTCCTGTATTTCCACCTTCATTACCCTCTGTGTTTCCGTCTGTATTTCCTTCCCCTGGCTGTGATGGGGGCATTGTCTGATCCTGCTGTCCTTCTACAGAAGAAACGACTGCCTGTTCTACATTTCCTGCTGCAACAGGTATTGTCATAGATAATGAAGCGAGAATACCAAGCCCAATTAACAGACTTCTTCTTGTTTTCATTTCCTTTTCACTCCTCTCCTATTTTTCCTCCCTATATAGTCAAGTC
>DETV01000079.1 GCA_002361775.1 Eubacterium sp. UBA3279 | reverse complement strand
GAACCTGTTTCGCAATTACCTACTTTTAAGTTAAATAAAAACTATTCCGCAAAGCGCACTGAATAATTACGTTAAATATTCCCGGATCACTTCCCGCATAATATGTTCTTCTTCCGGCGTAAGCATATGAGAAAACTTTGTCTCGCTGGAAGCCGTCTGACGAATGCCTTCCGTGACCCTGTCAATCAATTCTTCCCGCGTCTGTTCCCTCACCGCATCCAACTCTGCCTCCGGTCTGGCAATGCTGGAAGTATTTTCCATATAGTCCATAAGCCCGTCCAAAATAATATCTTCCTTGCTCATAAATCCCATAAATTGCTTCATCAACAGCAGCAGCGCAAAAATCCCGGCGCCCACCAATACATACTGGTAGCGCATCAATTCTGTCTCCTGATAACGATACGTGCCGTAAACCGCAGCCATCATCAGGAAAAAGCACAAAAAAGCTCCATAGCCAATCCCCTGCTTCCACTTTTGAAGAGAAATCCCAAGCATCTTTCCCCTGACCATCTGTGTCCGGATAAATACTTCCGGATTATTAATCTCCTGTTCTTTCGTCTTCCTCATCTGATATTCGTTTAAAAATTCTTTTGTCCATTTTCCTTTTGGTTCTGTTATCCGGTGTAAATCACGAATAATCCTGCCATAAAAACTGTTTACCATGGCGATACAGAGAATTCCCAGAATTCCCGCTCCTATCATCCCATAAAGAAATACGTTTTGTTCCATCAGATTATGCAGCATAGGTGATTACCCCCTTAAAATTTTTATCTTCCCCGCAAGGAAGCTTCTGGAGATATTATATCGCCCATATTCCGGATTTGAAACTAAAATCGTTCGTCAAATTCTCTGTATATTCGCCACCGAAGCAAATTCTCACACTTTATCTTTTTCTGTACACAATAAAATTTAAATATTTTTTACCATCTCTTCTACCAGACGAACACAGTGTTCCGCTGCTTTTTTCTCAAAAGTAGGATAATCCGTCACAGCGCTGTTATCAGCCTTATCAGAAATAGCCCGAAGAATCACAAAGGGAATCTGATTCAGATAAGCCGCCTGTGCGATTGCAGCCCCTTCCATTTCTGTACAAAAACCTGAAAACTCCTGAATCAGTTCCTGTTTTACTTCAGAGCTTGCCACAAACTGGTCTCCGCTTACGATTCTTCCCTCAAATACGGAAATATCCGGGTTCACCTTTTTGCAGGTATCCACTGCCAATTCTCTTAACCGGGCATTTGCAACGAAAGAAAATACATTCATCTGGGGAATCTGTCCTTTAGGATACCCAAATTCCCGGGCATCCATATCATGCTGCAGAGCATCGGTAGACACCACGATATCTCCAATATTAATTTCATTTTTTAAAGAACCTGCAATTCCCGTATTAATAACCCCATCAACCTGAAAGTCATCTACAAGAATCTGAGTACATACTGCAGCATTTACTTTTCCGATTCCCGATTTTACTACGACAACTTCTTTTCCATTCAACAAGCCCTGATGAAATTCCATAGACGCTTTCGTTTTCAGCGTTACATTTTCCATGTGCTGTTTCAATGCTTCCACTTCAATTTCCATAGCTCCGATAATACCAATTCTATTCATTTTTTCCTCCATTCGAATCCACTAAACGTTAACGTCAAAAAAGCCGGAAAGTACTTCCCTCTCCCACAATTTTATTTCTGACATCCTTCATTATAACAAAGAGCAGGTTTCCTGTGAACCATATATTTCGAGATTATCACAAAGTCAGAAACTGTAACTTATAGAACTGGATTTCTTCAAAACAGTTTGCTATAATGATACCCGTAAACCATTTTAAAAATAAAGCAGCTGCCAAAAAAGCAGTTGCTGATTATTCTTACAAAGGAGGATTCTCATGGTATATAAGACAAGAGGAACTTGTTCTTCTCAGATCAGTTTTGATGTGGTAGATGGAAAACTTCACAACGTACAATTCACCGGGGGCTGTAACGGTAACCTGAAAGGTATCGGCGCACTGGTGGAAGGTCAGGATGTACAGGACGTAATTCAGAAACTGGAAGGTATCCGGTGCGGATTCAAATCCACTTCCTGTCCTGACCAGTTGGCTCAGGCCTTAAAAGCAACTTTAAATGCATAAAGTCAAATACCCCGATGCAAGCATCAGGGTATTTTTCTTTCTTTTATTTTATCTGTCCCATTTATCACAAAGATTATTGATCTGACTGGTAAATTTGGCAAGATCCTTATTTGCTCCCCCTTCATTATGGCGAATCACTGTAAGCAAACGCTGACCGGCTGCCAGAAGTCTCTGGTATACTGTAGATACCTTCATTTGTTTTGCTGTCTGCTGTTTAACCACAACACCTTCTGTTTTTCTCAGGAACTCTCCCGCTTTCAAATCGTAGACCGTACCGCTATATGGCGCCATTGCCTGATATTTCAGTTCTTTTTCCAAACGATCCGCAAAAACTTCACAGGATTCATCATCTCCATGACACACAAATACCTGTTTTGGTTTTATCAAAAATGCAGAGGCCCATTCCATCAGACCATTATTATCCGCATGGCCGCTTACGCCAGGCAATACAAGGATTTCTGCATTTACTTGAATCTCTTCTCCAAAAAGCTTGATATCCGTAGCTCCTTCCACCAGAGTTCTTCCCGGTGTGCCCACTGCCTGATATCCGACAAAGAGAATGGTACATTCTTTTCTCCAAAGATTATGCTTTAAATGATGTTTTATTCGTCCCGCATCACACATACCACTGGCAGAAATAATAACTTTTGGTTTCTCATCCGCATTAATTGCCCGGGATTCATCTGTGGTCACAGAAAGCTTTAAGCCAGGAAATGAAATAGGATTAATCCCCTGATCTACCAGTCCCATAGCCTGCTGATCAAAACAGTCCCTGTGGTGTTCGTGAAAAATAGTCGTAGCTTCCACCGCCAGAGGGCTGTCCACAATAACCGGAAAATCATCAAACCCCTGAACCATGTGTTCCGCTTTGATTTTGCGGATAAAATAAAGCATCTCCTGAGTACGGCCCACAGCAAAGGAAGGGATTACCACATTTCCTCCTCTCTCAAATGTCCGCTGAAATAGTTTTGCCAGTGATTTTTCATAATCGATCACCCGATCATGACTCCTGGTTCCATAAGTAGACTCCATTACCACATAATCAGCGCTGTGAATATACTGAGGATCCTTGATCAGAGGCTGCTTTTTGTTTCCAATATCCCCCGAAAATACAATCTTACGTTCTTCTCCGTCCTCCTTCAGCCAAATCTCTATACTGGCTGAGCCCAGCAAATGACCGGCATCAATAAAACGCACCTGAATCCCCTCTGCCAGGGTAATTCTTTCATTATATGGACAGCCTACTAATTGGGAGATTGCTCCCAGAGCATCATCCATATTATATAAGGGTTCTACATTTTCTTTTCCGGCTCTTTTACCTTTTCGATTCTTCCATTCTGCTTCAAACATCTGAATGTGCGCACTGTCTCTAAGCATAATATCGCACAAATCAGTAGTGGCATACGTGGTGTAAATACTTCCTCTGAATCCTCTCGCATATAACAGAGGCAGCTTTCCTGAATGGTCAATATGAGCATGAGTAAGCAACACAAAATCCAGCTCTGAGGGAGGCACCGGAATCTCTGTATTTACAAAATGATTCGGCCCCTGCTCCATACCACAATCCACCAAAAAACGCTTTCCTGCTGCTTCAAGAAAATAGCAGCTTCCTGTAACTTCATGTGTGGCACCTATAAATGTCAGTTGCATAGTAAGCCCCCTTTCTCCGTCCTGCCATAACCTTATTATATTTCTATGTAACCTCTATTATACCCTCCTCATTATACGAATGCAAACTTGACTTTTTCTTCTGCCGGGGTAATAATGATAGTAACTGTGAAGGCAGATGATCAATATAATCATCACCTTAACGAATTCATTTTTGCAGGAGGATATGTATGAAGCACATTGTACTTACCGGCGGAGGGACCGCAGGTCATGTTACACCAAATATTGCTATGATTCCCGCCCTTCAGGAAAAAGGATTTCAAATTTCCTATATTGGATCCTATGATGGGATTGAAAAAAAACTGATAGAAGAAATGGGAATTCCATATTATGGAATTTCCTCAGGAAAATTAAGACGTTATTTTGATCCAAAAAACTTTACTGATCCCTTCAAAGTACTGAAAGGATATCAGGAAGCCAGAAAACTTTTGAAAAAACTGAAACCGGATGTGGTATTTTCCAAAGGCGGATTCGTCACTGTTCCTGTAGTAATTGCCGCAAAACACCGCAAAATTCCGGCAATTATCCATGAATCTGATATGACTCCGGGACTTGCCAATAAACTCTGCATCCCTTCGGCTGTCAAAGTATGTTGTAATTTCCCGGAAACAGTAGATAAACTTCCCTCTGATAAGGCTGTTCTCACCGGAACACCTATCCGTCAGGAACTATTAAACGGAAACAAACTGGCCGCTTTAAAATTTACCGGTCTGAAGCCGGATAAACCTGTTTTAATGGTAATCGGAGGAAGCCTGGGATCTGTTGCTGTCAATACAGCGGTACGCCAGATATTACCGGAACTGTTAAAAGACTTCCAGGTGGTTCACCTTTGCGGAAAAGAAAAATTAGATGAATCTCTTACTTCACTGGATGGATATGTACAATACGAATACATTAAAAAAGAACTGGCTGACCTGTTTGCCCTTTCTGATATAGTAATCTCCCGGGCAGGCGCAAACGCTATCTGCGAAATCAGCGCACTGAAAAAACCAAATCTTCTGATTCCACTTTCTGCCAATGCCAGTCGTGGAGACCAGATTCTTAACGCACGTTCTTTTGAAAAACTGGGTTACAGTAAAGTTTTGGAAGAGGAAGAATTGAACAACGAAATACTCCTGAAAACCATCAGAGATTTATACGCCAATAAAGACAGCTATATCAAAGCCATGAGCGAAAGCAGTCAGATGGATTCTATTGGAAAAATTGTTCAGATGATCTGCGAATATGCAAAATAAAAACTTTCTCAAGATCATCGAAGATGCCATTTGAAAAAGGACAGAAATTAGGTTCCACTTTACGAACATTAGATGAGTTAAGATACCCGTTCAGCCATTAGACTGAACGGGTATTGGGCATATAGGATTTACATCCATGTCCTATGCCCAAATTTTCTCTTCGGAACCTCACTTTTTTCCCTTGTTTGGACATATATGCGCATCACTTTTCTCCTATGCCCAAAAACTCGCCGTTACACGGGATTTATTTCATATGCTCATCTGCTATATGCCCAAAACGCCGAAAAATTCATCTTTTTCCTGATTATTTTGGGCATATACAGAAATCCATATTCTCCATGCCCAAATTTCTTCAAATCCTCAATTCCAAAAGTATTACCCGTCATCACATGACACTCCCCACAGCTAAAGCAGAGGGTTTTACGACACATCATATAAAAAGGGTATGGCAAAAATTCCACACCCCTTTTCTCACTTAATTTTCCACTTAAAATTCCGCTTTTACTTTACTGAGTATCTCTTCCTTGTCTTCTTCCGTAAGATTACCCGGATTCCATGTCAGTCCCACCTGATCTCCTTCATAACGAGGAATCAAATGCATATGAAAATGAAAAACAGTCTGTCCCGCCGGCTCTCCATTATTCTGTACAATATTAAAACCATCACATTTCAAAGCACGAGTCAATACATTCGCCATTTTTTTCGCCAGAATCATAGCTTTCCCTGCCAGTTCCTCTGGAATTTCATAAATATTTGCATAATGTTCTTTTGGAAGAATTAATGCATGACCTTTACTTGCCGGACCTAAATCCAGAATCACTCTAAAATCCTGATCTTCATACAAGGTTGTTGCCGGAATTTCACCTGATGCAATTTTACAAAAAATACAATTTTCCACTTTTAATCCTCCTGTTTCTTTATTTTTATATAATCATTTTGCTCATTTCGTAAATTATTGTCGGAATTTGCAAAATAGATTTCATTGCTTCCCTTCCCCTTCAATGATACACTTTTTTTGATTCACTTTAAAATTTTATTATCCCAAAATCTCATTTAAGGAAAGAAGGTTATATTATGTTAACTGCCAACGAACAAACTCAATTAAAAGAACTCTGTGAAAAAGATTCTTCTCTCTCTGCACTGATTCAGAAACTGGATACTTCTTACCGCCTGAATCTTTCCCGGATTTCTCATGAGATCCGAAACCCGGTCACTGTGATGAACAGTTTCCTTCAATTAACGCAGGATAAACATCCTGAAGTTAAAGAATATAACAGTTGGGCTCCCATTATGGAAAATATGCACTATCTGCGTCAACTGCTGGAAGAAATTTCTGACTACAATCATTCTCAATTTCTTCATAAAAAACATTGTTCTCTGAAACATCTTTTAGAGTCAATCGTAACTTCCTGCCAGCTTTCTATTCTTCCTGTTCAAATACAATTTCAAAAATTATCTCCTGTTCCTTCTGCCTCATTTGATGAGATCCAGATTCGCTCCGCTATACTGAATCTGATCCGAAATGCCAGAGAAGCTCTGGGGGATGATCCTCATGGGAAAATCCTTGTTTCTCTTAACTTTGACGGAAATTTCTTCTACATATCCGTATCAAACAACGGACCGGAAATTCCCGGGGAACATCTGGAAACTCTGTTTCACCCTTTCGTTACTTATAAGAAAAATGGTTCCGGACTGGGGCTTTCCATTGTACAAAACGTGGCCGCTGCTCATGGAGGGGAAATTTTCGTTTCGTCAGATATTTCTGAAACAAAATTCACTATGAAACTTCCTCTTTTATTTGAAGAAGATTAGCGCCTGTATAAAAGCGCTGTCAACAACACTCCTCCCACAACACCGCCGATATGAGCTGCATTATCTATTCCCACAGATTGAAATCCGTGATAAATCGTAAGCACAATAACAAACAATAGTCTGGAGGCTGTCATATGCTCAATTCTTCCTCTGTTCAAAAGTAAAATCACAAAGACGCCTCCTATCACTGCAAATACTGCGCCTGACGCGCCTGCACTGACAGCCATAGAACCTGTGCGACAATCCATAAACAGTGACACAAGATTTCCTAAAACTCCTCCTCCCAGATAAATCAATAAATACTTCCAGCGTCCCACCAGTTCTTCCAGAGTATCCCCTAAAAATAATAATAACATCATATTGTTCAGAAGATGTTCCAGACCAAAATGAAGAAACATACTGGTAAACAATCGATACCATTCCCCATCCAGAATCCATGGGGTATATGCTGCTCCCCATTTTAACATGAAGTTAATGTCCTGTGTATCTCCACAAATCTCCATAACAGCAAAAACCAGAATATTCACACCTATAATGACAAGATTCATCCAATTTAAAGGTCCCTGAAAAATACGTTCTAATGCATCTGGCGGATTATTTTCGTCATAAGCTCTTTGCATTTTTTCTCCTCTTTTCTGCCTTTCCTCCTATTATAAATCACCTGAAACCTCTTTACAAGAGATATCCGCCTAACCGCGAAAGCGATAAATCAGATCAGCAAATTGAATTTCATCTCCCTCTTCCAGTTTCACCTCCTGCTCTCCTTCTAACAATCTTCCATTAACCCAGGTTCCATTCCGGGAATTCATATCTCTCAGATAAAAACACTTTCCTTCCATCCGAATTCTTCCGTGAAGTCGGCTTACTGCCTGGGAAGGTAAAATTATATCTGCTTTTTCTGTCAGAGTACCTAAAAATTGTATTTCTTTTTCTTCAATTACTATTCTTCTATCCTGTCGTGGATATTTTTCTTCCAGAAAGAAACCTTCCCGTCCTCCATTATTTCCCAGTATTCTGGTCATGTTGTCTTCTTCCCGAAAAGTCTCTTCTCTTTCCCAGCCTTGTATATAGTTTTGTATATCTTCCTTTTCTCCTTCTATATCTGTTTCTTTTTCTTTTCTTTTTTTGTAAATAATACTCCCCAGAATAAATACCGCTGCCACAACACCTCCCGTTATCAGCCATATCCATATTCCCTCCGGGAAATTTCTCCACACAAACCATCCGGAAAGAAAGTAAAGGAACATACCGGATGCAATGTATGTGATCCATACGGGAGTTTTTTCCTTTTCTTCAGATTCTTCATCCCGAAAAAAAGCTTCCAATGCTTCCTCATGCTTTTTCTGCTCTTGTTTCCTTTCATAACTATCGAGTTCTGTTTCTCTCCCGGAATATTCCCCATCTTCATAAATCAGATTCTGTCCCCGGCAAATTTCTTCTGCTGTTTTTTCTTTTTTCCCATATTTTTCAATCTGTTCCCGCAAACCTTCTGCCGACACTCCGTCCTGCACAACAGAATGATAAATACCATAAATAGTTACTACAGCCTTTTGATTTCTATGATCTAAAAGCGGAAGAATTTCCTCCATCAATTCCCGGAATTGTTGCTCCATATCCCATTTTTCTCCCGGTATATAACAAAATTCTATTTCTTCCATATCCGCGTCTCCATATATTTGTTCTAATTTCAAATATATAGAATCTGTTGACAGTAAATATTCTTCCATATTGTCGATTGTCCGCAGGAAAGCATAAATCACGGAAAGCACTTCTTCTCCCTCTGCTTTTCCACCGCCCCATCTGTCAGCCAGAGATATTTTGGATGTAAGATCATAGTAGTACAATATTTCATCATCTATGTTTTTTTCTTCACAAACCAGTAATCCGGGAATTCTGTTTTCTGTAATCATCTTTGATGAATAGAATTCTTTTTCTTTCTCCCTTGTATGTACCACAAGATAACTGTGCTGCAGATTTCTCCTATATTCCATTTCCATTCTTTCATCCTCCTCCGCCCATAAACGCCTGGACTTTCCGAATATATCTGACCGGACGAATTCCCTTTTGCGAAACGGAATTTGAAAATTCAAGAGCAGCTCTTCCCCACACTGCAGTTTTTCCTGAAATTTCAAGCAAAACCCTGTCTTTATTCCCGGAACAATTGGCTGTCAGATTTTCCGGTTTCAGGAAAAATTCCTCTTTTCTGCTCTTCCACTTCTCTTCTGTCTGTTCTACAATACTTTCTCCTTTCCATATTCCCAGTGCGCTGCCTGTCAAAACACTCTCACAGGCTGCCTGTGTATACCAACATCTTTGATAAATAAAAAAACAAAGAGACAGCATAAGACCCACTGTAATCAATGACATACTGATAATAAATGAAGCTTCTACTGTCAAGGATCCTTTTTTCTTCCACTTCATAATATTCCTCCCACACAAAAGCTCAACAATAAAAATGGTACAAACGGCAATGTTTCTTCCTGATTTCTCTTAAACAGCACACAAAAAAGTCCTATCCCTGCCACAATAACAAATGCAATAAGCAGATATTTCCAAATATCTGTCAGGCCCACAGCACATCCAACTGCCATTACCACCCAACTATCACCTGAGCCTATTTTTTCTCTGCTGATCAAAGAAAATCCTCCCAGCAATATTCCCGGAAAAATCCCTTCCCATTTTGCAAAATCTCCTTTCCATATATCTATCCATAATAAAATTCCAAAAAAGAGAACCGTATATCGTAAATCAATCTCACGGGTTTTATAATCAGTCCAACTGTTCACTAACAAATATATAAAAACCATTACTTTCATGGTTCATTCTTCTCCCTGCATCTTTGACATTGATGTATATGTGATACTTCTGATTTTTTCACTATATGTACTGTTCTTTTCAGACCGCTGCAATTTTCTGATGTATGGTAACGATTTCCTGTCTCTGTATAATATACAATTCCAGCTTCTTTTCCGCCGCCGCATTTCTCACACGGCACATATTTTTCTCCATACTCATTCCTGAGTTTTCTCATATTTTCTGCCCAGCCGGTATGAATTGATAAATTGATATGAGTACACCAGGGAGAAGTGTGATAAACACTCTCATTTTCTGCTATATAAACCATATCCATATCTGATTTTTCACTATCTGATATTTTTCTGGAAGCATCCCATCCAATCCAACTGTTTACTTTTGCTTCATTATAAAATTTCATTACCGGTATGGGAAGCAAAGTAACGGGAAGACGATATTCTCCTTTAACCCGCAGGGTAATCTCTCCATTTTTGCAGGTGGTTTCTATAAATGACAATTGAACATTTTCTCCCAAATCCGGCATTTTATTTCTGGCGTAAGCCATACAGACACTCGCTGAAGCAATATTTCCCACTGGTGTACCCATCCCCTGTTCCATTCCATATGCATACATTCCCAATTCCATAGCGCTCTGATGCAAAGATGTTTTAATAAGCGCCTGTATTCGGTAACTGTCCAAAATACCCAAAATTGTACTTACCGTCAGTATAAATATAGGTAGTACCATAGCTGCTTCCACCGTAAGGGAAGCTTTACGGCAAATCTTTCCTCCTGGCAGAATCCAAAGGAATACCTTCCGGGTTTTTACAAAAAACGAACTACAAGGGGATTGATCCGTTTTCTCTGCCTGAAGAGCTTTCTTTATTTTTTTATTTCCCGAAAGGCATTCCTTTACACTCTTCTTACATCTCATATCCATACTCCCTCTGAATCAAATAATCGTGTCCGCAGCAATTTATTTTCATCTCTGTCTTCATATAGGACAGGCATAAATCCATTCTGAAATTTTTATTTCCCTCCGTATTTTTTATTTCCTGCTCCACAATATCCATCGTACGCATCACCTGTTCCTGGATATTTCCTGCAAAAATTAATATCCGCAGATATTCTTCATAATTCAGTCCTTCCTGTTTCTTCCCGGTCTCCTGAAGAATCTGAGGAAGTTGTCCCAGATTTTGTAAAGATAAATTCCAGCTTTGTTCTGTTTTGATCAAAGGTACTTCGTTTCCCTGTAACAGATGTCGTACATCCAATACACTCTCTCCAAAAGCCCATGCTGCCTGAAGAGCCAGACTCACCACCCCTTCTAAAAATGGGACTCCAAGATAAGAACATATTAGCAGCGCCATTTCATGAATCTGTATCTGTCTGGAAGCATTTTGCAGCAAAAATACCAAATTAGACATTTCCCGTATACCAAGGAGTCTGGTGACTACCGCCTTCAGATTTTCCATATCTGTGGATTTTCCCATTACCGCATATTCCAGTTGATAAGAAATTTCTTTTGATAAATTTCTTTCTTCCCCCCCATCTGTATAACTTGTCAAATGACGCATCATATATTCCTGAAAAGCAAGATTATTCCATAAGGTATCTGGATTTTCTCTACAATAAATCGTCCCCATCCCCTGCTCACACCTTCTCTTTGAAACCGGATTTTTCATCTGTCCCTGGGATACAAAAGTCTCTTCCGGCAATACCAGCGCCAATATCCCTCTCTTTCTCAATTGTCCGATCACCTCCAACGGATTCACCAAATCTTCCTTAAGCAAAGTTTCTTCTGTATTTTCTTCCTGCTGCGCCTGTTCCTTTTCTTTTTCATAAACTTCCAACGCCGATTCCGCCTGCATACTTTCTCCTTCTTTCTGCTGATTTTTTATAACCGTATTTTCTACCTTCATTTTTTCTGCCAGAAGTTGTATCCCTTGAATCCCAACAGTTTCTTTCATATAATCCACCGCCTGCATTTTAAATGCCTGACCATTTTGGTCTGTTGCCAGAGTATATCCTTGAATAGCTCCTGATTTACTATAAATTTTCCATAAATTTTCCCCACGAATACCCGTCAGAAGCTTTCCCGGAAAGCAACTTTTGGCAAGGCTCTCTTCCAGTATCTGGTACATATAACCAGGCTGCAGTTGTCCTGTTCCATATCCTCCGTCCAGCAAGAACACATGGTATTTTTTTAATAATTCCCGGTGATACCCGGCAAATATGGAATATAAGCCTTCCTCAACCCCTGTTTCTGCCTGAACTCGTCCTCCTGCAATCTGCACAGAATGAAATATAACCTGAATAAGAATCAGCAACACTGCCATAAACAGACTGAAAAATACTGTAACACTGCCTTTTTTCTTCAAGGGATACCCTCCTTCTTTGGAATTTCGTAACTAGATACGGTTACTTTGACTTGTAATCTTCGAGAGAATGTTATTGACCAGACTAACCAACTGTTTTTTAAAAATTGTTACAAGGCCGATTAAAACCACAATAATCAAAATCAGTTCCACTGTACCCAGTGCATCTTCTTCCGTCAAAAAACGTCTCCACAGTTTCATTGTTATCACCTCCCTTCAGCACATTTTCCGTCGATTTTTTCCGGCCCTGTCAATGACAAGTCTGACGGAAATCTCTTTCTTTTATATGGTAAATGTAATCCAGGCCGGAACTATCAAAATAATAAATACCACCAGCAACATCATAATCATGGGAATCAGCAGCTTGGCAGAAGCCTGTTCTCCCAGTATGCGTGCCTGCTGTCTCCGGATTTCCTGCGCTTTTCCCGCTTCCTCCTCCAGGATCCGTCCCATATCTCTACTCCCTTTTTGTAAATGTTGTACCAGCAATGCAGATAAAGTTTTATAATAAAAAACTCCACATTTTTCTCCCAATTTCTCATATGCTCTCTTTTCCGACACCCCTCTGTCCATTTCCTGGCAGATTTCCAGAATCATCTCATATGCTTTTCGTTTTTCTCCCTCTGCTCTTTCATCCTTATAATCTTTACCGATACGTTCCATAGCTTTTCTGAGATTTACTCCCGCCCCCATAAGTAAGGTTAATTTATTTAATATTTCCGGATAATCCTGTACCATCTGCTGTTTTTCTCTTTTTTCTTCTTCACGAAAAATTTGCTTATCTCTCACCAGTAAAATAACAGGGCAGATAAATACAAGAAGCGCAACACCCAGAAGACTATTTTTCCGATTCATTTTCCATATTACTTTTTTCCCTTTAAATGTTCCCGGAAGTTTTACCCAATAAGAATCTTCTTCATTTGTCTTTTTTATGAGACTTTCCAGTTCTTCCTCTTCTGTTTTTACCGGGGGATAAATTTTGACATATTTGAAATACTTTTCTTCTTTTTCTTCTAAAGTCAGTATTGCTGTAAGGCAGACCAGTTTCCCTTTTTCCGGTATGTTCTCTCCCAGTTTCCCTTCCCAGTCCACCATGTCCGGCTCACTGCAAAACCACTGAATAGAAACCGGAAAATCTGCCACAGTTTCCGGCAGGTATAAAGGGGAATTTACCTGATCTGCCGATGTATTCATCCCAAGAATTCTCTCATCCAATTCCTTTTTTACTTTTTGAAACATCTCAGAGCTTTCTTCTTCCGTTAGTTTTTTTTCTTCTACTTCCACCACAATATCCCGCTTCTCTTTCTTTCCATTTGTCTTTTCCCATTCCATAAGAAGTTCTTCCTGTACGCTCCCTTTCCCATATTCCGGTCTTTTTAATTCAGTTACAAAACCTTGTTCCTTTACCTGATAAAGCAATTCTCCTGCCACCAGAAAACCACTTCCTGCCAATAACAGTATCCATGTTCTGAATATCATATGTGCCTGAAGCCATTCCGGTATTGTCCGATTTTTTTTCCACTTCTTCAAGAACCATTGAATCCGGGCATATTTCCCTTTTTCTTTTTTCCAGAAAATCAATGCCCAGATTGATGCCGCAGCACACCCTCCAAAAACCAACATTCCCAACCAGATCATATAGAAATCCTCACAATCTTCCGTCCCATCCAAAAACTAAACAGATAGAGAATCAAACATCCTGTCATAACCAGAACCCCAAAAACATTGTGATATAAAACGTCCATAAACCCCTGAGAGGTAAGTTGGATATAAAGAATCATACCGCCCGGCACCAGACTCATAATCATCTGTTCCATACGTTTACCGGAAATACATACTTCAATTTCCCTTTGTACTCGAATTTTCTCTCCCAATACCCGGGCCATTTGTTCCATAATTTCTCCCAGATTTCCACCGGATCTTCTTGCTATAACAAAGATTTCCCCAAAATTAAGAATATCTTCCACACCGGAGCGCTTGCCCAAATCCATAAATAATTTTTCCACCGGAACTCCCACCTGAAGCTGATGCTCCATATAAACCAGTTCTTTTACCAGATCCTCTTCTTTTCCATACATTTGCTCCAGCTCTTTTCTGCATTCCTGTACCGCGTGTTCCATAGAATATCCTGCACGTATTGCAGTCAGAAGTCCCTGAAGAACATCACGGAAATGATAACAGAGGTTTTGTCTTCTCTTTTCTCCTTTTCGTTTCTTTTTCCACTTTATGTACCAGAAACTTCCGGGAAGAATTCCCACAAAAGCCCACCAGGAACGATAACAAAGATAATTGACTATCACTGCTATTCCCATAATTTCCAGCCAACACTCCACCCATTCTTTCCCGGAAAAACAGTATTGACGGTAATCTGTTTTTCCCTTTCTTTTTCTCCTGTCATTCTTCTGATTCATTCCAAACCATGTTTTCCATTTTTTCTTTATGATATAACTCATTGACTTTACACAGACACTGTTGTTCCCGGTCCCACCGAAACAAAGTCTGTATCTTCACCTCTCCTTCTTCATATCCTACTATTTCTGCAATCTCCAAAACTTTTCTTGTTTTGTCCTTTCTTCTTCCCAGATGAACCATCAGATCGATCCCGGATGCAATTTGGCGGCGTATCGCCTCCAGCGGCAATGACATCCCCATAAGTACCATAGTCTCCACCCTGCTGATCATATCCCGTGTACTGTTAGCGTGTGCCGTTCCCAGACTTCCACTATGTCCCGTATTCCATGCCTGCAAAAGATCAATCGCTTCCGCTCCCCGTATCTCACCCACCACGATTCTGTCCG
>DETV01000038.1 GCA_002361775.1 Eubacterium sp. UBA3279 | reverse complement strand
TGTGGCGTTTCGCAAACGCCTATTATAAATCATAAAAAGGAGGTGGCAGCTATTACTGCTGCAACAAACACAACACATACATATACACTGGGAATCGACATCGGTTCCACAACAGTGAAAATCGCTATTTTAAACGAACAACATGAGATTCTTTTTGCCGATTATGAGCGGCACTTTGCCAATATTCAGGAAACCCTTGCTTCTTTGTTGGAAAAAGCCTGCAAAGAGCTGGGCGAACTTTCCGTTCACCCGGTAATCACCGGTTCCGGCGGCCTTGCTTTGGCCAATCATCTGGAGGTTCCTTTCGTACAGGAAGTAATTGCCGTTTCTTCCTCTCTTCAGGAGCTGGCTCCCAAAACGGATGTAGCCATTGAATTAGGAGGCGAAGACGCAAAAATTATTTATTTTGAAGATGGAAATATCGAACAGCGTATGAACGGAATCTGTGCCGGCGGTACCGGTTCTTTCATCGATCAGATGGCGTCCTTACTGCAGACAGATGCTTCCGGACTAAATGAGTACGCGAAAAATTATCAGGCTCTTTATCCTATTGCCGCCCGCTGCGGCGTATTTGCCAAATCTGATATCCAGCCTCTGATCAACGATGGCGCAACCAAGGAAGATCTTTCTGCCTCTATTTTTCAGGCTGTAGTAAACCAGACCATCAGTGGTCTTGCCTGCGGAAAACCCATCCGGGGACACATCGCTTTTCTTGGAGGACCTCTTCATTTTCTTTCAGAACTGAAACAGGCATTTATCCGCACTCTGAAGCTGGATGAGGAACATACCATTGTTCCCGATAATTCCCACCTGTTTGCAGCCATCGGCTCTGCCCTGAATGCAAAAGAAGAAGTGACGGTATCGCTCAGTCAGTTACAGGAAAAACTGGCCGGTTCCGTAAAACTGGAATTTGAAGTTGCCCGTATGGAGCCATTGTTTGCCTCTCAGGAAGAGTACGACATTTTCAATGAGCGGCAAAGTCAGTACAATGTGGCAACTGCCGATCTGGAAACTTACGAAGGAAATTGTTTTCTGGGAGTTGATGCCGGATCCACCACAACAAAAGCTGCCCTTGTAGGAGAAGACGGATCTTTACTCTACTCTTTTTACAGTAACAATAATGGAAATCCTCTTGCCACCACGATCCGGGCTGTTCAGGATATTTACAGTAAATTACCGGATACCGCAAGAATCGCCTATTCCTGTTCCACCGGATATGGGGAAGCGCTGATCAAAGCAGCTCTTTTACTGGATGAAGGAGAGGTAGAAACTGTTTCCCACTACTATGCCGCTGCTTTCTTTAATCCGGAAGTTGACTGTATTCTGGATATCGGCGGTCAGGACATGAAATGTATTAAGATCAAGAATCACACCGTAGACAGCGTGCAGTTAAATGAAGCTTGTTCTTCCGGCTGCGGTTCCTTTATTGAAACCTTTGCAAAATCACTGAATTACAGTGTACAGGATTTCGCAAAAGCAGCCCTTTTTGCAGAAAACCCCATTGATTTGGGAACCCGTTGTACTGTATTTATGAATTCCAAGGTAAAACAGGCACAAAAAGAGGGCGCTTCCGTTGCTGATATTTCTGCCGGACTGGCATATTCTGTTATCAAAAATGCTCTTTACAAAGTAATCAAAGTATCTGACGCATCTGAGCTGGGAAAACAGATTGTCGTTCAGGGCGGTACTTTCTATAATGATGCCGTTCTCCGCAGCTTTGAAAAAATTGCCAACTGTCAGGCAATCCGTCCGGATATTGCAGGAATCATGGGAGCTTTTGGCGCTGCCCTGATTGCCCGGGAACGATTTGAAGACGGAAAAGAAACCACCATGCTTCCCATTGAGAAAATCAACAGTTTAAAATACACCACCAGCATGGCAAACTGTAAAGGCTGTACCAATAACTGCCGGCTGACCATAAACCGCTTCTCCGGCGGACGTCAGTATATCAGCGGCAACCGCTGTGAACGGGGAATTGGAAAACAGAAAAACAAAGAAAATATACCGAATCTTTTTGATTACAAATACAAAAAAATCTTTGGATATACCCCGCTGGAAGCCGATCAGGCAGTCCGGGGTAAAGTGGGAATCCCCCGGGTTCTCAATATGTTTGAAAATTATCCTTTCTGGTTCACCTTCTTTACGAAGCTGAAATATCAGGTGGTACTCTCTCCCACCTCCACCAGAAAAATTTACGAACTGGGTATCGAATCCATCCCCAGTGAATCGGAATGTTATCCTGCCAAACTGGCTCACGGCCACGTTACCTGGCTGATCAAACAGGGAGTAAAGTTTATCTTCTATCCCTGCATTCCTTATGAGAGAACAGAATTTACTGACTCAGTAAATCATTATAACTGCCCGATTGTAACTTCCTATGCAGAAAATATTAAAAATAATGTGGATGAATTGAATGATCCTTCCATTATTTTCCGAAATCCTTTCCTGGCGCTTACCAATGAAGAAACCGCAACAAAACGACTGATCGAGGAATTTTCAGATCTTCCGGAAAAAGAGGTGGCAGCAGCCGCTCACGCTGCCTGGAAAGAACTGGAACATATGCGAAATGACATCCGCCGAAAAGGTGAAGAAACTCTGGCATATATGGAAGCCACCGGAAGACGGGGAATTGTTCTTGCCGGACGCCCGTACCATATCGATCCTGAGATTCATCACGGTATTCCTGATATGATTACTTCTTACGGAATTGCCGTTCTCACAGAGGATTCTGTTTCTCATTTGTCTCCTCTGGAACGGCCTTTGCGGGTCAACGACCAGTGGATGTACCATACACGATTGTATGCGGCTGCAAACTTCGTTAAAGAACGGGATGATCTGGATCTGATTCAGTTGAATTCCTTCGGATGTGGACTGGATGCTGTCACCACCGACCAGGTACAGGAAATTCTGTCCGGCAGCGGAAAAATCTACACTTGTCTGAAAATTGACGAGGTTAATAATCTGGGGGCTGCCCGCATTCGTGTCCGCTCCCTCCTGGCTGCCATCCGTACCAGAGCAAAACAGAAAGAGCAACGTGAAATTCATCCGTCTTCCATTGAAAAAGTGGTATTTACTGAGGAAATGCGAAAGAATTATACGATTCTCTGCCCGCAGATGTCACCTATTCATTTTAAGATTCTTCAGGCAGGCTTTAATGCCAGCGGATATAATCTGGAAATTCTTCCTAATGATAATAAGGAAGCGGTAGATGTGGGTCTGAAATATGTAAATAACGATGCCTGCTATCCTTCTCTTATGGTGGTAGGACAGATCATGCAGGCTTTACTCTCCGGCAAGTATGACTTAAATCGAGTAGCCATTATCATGTCCCAAACGGGAGGCGGATGTCGTGCTTCTAATTATATTGGATTTATCCGTCGCGCCTTGAAAAAAGCCGATATGGAACATATTCCGGTAATTTCCATTAATCTGAGCGGTCTGGAAAGCAATCCTGGATTCAAGATTACTCCCGGACTGGCAAAACGTTTAGCATATGGCTGTATTTTTGGAGATATCCTGATGAAATGTCTCTATCGGATGAGACCTTATGAAATAAAAGAAGGATCTGCCAACCGGCTTCACAGAAAATGGGAAAAAATCTGTATTGAATTTATTTCAGGGACTCATTTGAGTCATACCCGCTTTAAACAGATTTGCCGTACCATGATCCGTGACTTTGATCATCTTCCGATTCATGAAAATATGAAGAAACCAAAAGTAGGCGTGGTAGGAGAAATTCTGGTAAAATTCCTCCCGGCAGCTAATAACTATCTTGTAGAACTTCTGGAAAAAGAAGGTGCTGAAGCTGTGGTACCTGATCTTATCGATTTTATGTGCTACTGCTTCTATAACCAAAACTTCAAATTCAAATATCTGGGATTCAAGAAGACTTCTGCCATCACAGGAAATGTGGGAATTGCGGCTATCAACTGGCTAAGAAGCGCAGCCACAGAAGAATTTAAGAAGAGCCGCCATTTTACTCCTCCTGCAAATATTGCGGATCTTGCTAAAATGGCTTCCCCTATCGTTTCCGTAGGAAATCAGACTGGTGAAGGATGGTTCCTTACCGGCGAAATGATGGAACTGATCCACGGAGGAACAAAAAATATTGTCTGCACTCAGCCTTTTGGCTGTCTGCCTAATCATATTGTGGGAAAAGGCGTTATCAAGGCAATCCGCCGCTCCCACCCGGAAGCCAATATTGTAGCTATCGATTACGATCCGGGAGCTTCCGAAGTAAACCAGTTAAACAGAATCAAACTGATGCTGTCTACGGCAATAAAAAATATGTAATTATTCATAAGGGGACTGTTCGCAGTCCCTTTTATGTTAAAAAATATTGGATTAACGCATCAATCCAAAATGTTCCCAATATATTATTTTTCCTGTTTCCCGATGACGTATTGTAAAATCTGGATAATATACCTTATCATCCAGCCGCAATGCTGCTTCATATCGAAAAGGTATTCCATATTCCACAAATTTTAATACAATAGATTCTTCCGGACCATCCCGATGATATTTCAGATATGCATTGAGAGCTTTTAATTCCTGTTCTGTTTCATTAAGTTTATATTCATAATATTTCTTCAAAGCCAGCTTTTCAGCAAATTCTCTGTTCTTTTTGGAAAATATATATCCTGTTTCCATTTCTTCCCGAATTAGTATCCGACAATTTTTGAAACCACTTAATTCCATAGGGACTTTTATGGCAAAGCAGGGAGCCCTCCGGAAATTTTTCCAGATAGTTTTGAATGGTTGCTTTCTCCTG
The DNA here is from genome assembly GCA_002361775.1 of Eubacterium sp. UBA3279. Classification (GTDB taxonomy): domain Bacteria; phylum Bacillota; class Clostridia; order Lachnospirales; family Lachnospiraceae; genus Oliverpabstia. The sequence goes on along the minus strand of DETV01000038.1, from coordinate 73,794 downwards.
CTCCAGTTTTCGCTTTTTTTCAAGAATCCGATGAGATAGGGTCATAAGATATGCCTCCTTACTAGATATGCTTTATTGGATATTCAAATTCATTGTACCACATCTTCAAATTAACGGGAGGAATTTTACTGTTTTTTCATAAATCATCCTAAAGTTTAATGTATAATGCTTTTTTCTGTGATTTGATATGATTTTGGAAATGAACTCGGGAGATTTGTTGCAATTTCCCTGTTTTTATGATTTACTCACCACTTTTACCCCAAAAAAACATCTGTTTTCCGGGAAAATCAGATGTTTTTCTTACTTTTTGTTCTGTTTTAAGGATTTTTCGAAATTACTCACCACTTTTTTCTCGAAAAACATGGTGAGTAATTTCACTTTTTATTATTTTTGCAACAAATCTTCCCGTTTTGTGTCGGCAGAGCATTAAGTTGGCAATGAAACCTTTTAGAATCCTTCAATTCTTCTTTGTTTTCTCAGGGCATAGCGTTTTTCTCCGCCTTCCCATTCCGCTTTTTCAGATTCTGATTCCACCAAAAGTCCGGGAACCTCAATGGGATGATGGTTTCCGTCTACTGCCACCATTACCACATAAGCCCGATTGATCATTTTACGGATTCCATGGCGATTTTCCACGTAAGTATCTACTCGCACTTCCATGGAAGTACGTCCTACATAAGTAATTTTCCCCCGGAGAACAATCACATCATCTACTGTGGCTCCCGCCTTAAAATTCAGATTATCAATGGCCGCCGTAGTGATGTCTGATTCACTGTGACGCATAGCCACAATACTTGCTATCTCGTCAATCCAGCTCATTAACTGGCCGCCAAACAAATTTCCATATCCATTCAGATAGGTAGGCCGCATCAGATAAGTTTGTTCTGTCTGTGATTCTGATACTTTTTTATATTTTGCTTTCATATATTCTGCCCTTTCTAACGAAATACCCGAATCATTCGAAGTACTTTTACAATATAATTTCCCATTGGGAATTTTCTCATCTGTTCCGCCGTTGTCTTCGTGATAATCACATACAAAATCAAATATACAACAAGAGCGCAAACCATAGCCACACCAAGACAAAGAATACGCACCGGAATCAGAAGATACAGTCCGTAATATACGATCCAGGCAGTAACACCCATACCTGCTGCTGCAAGAAATGGTTTTCCGTAACCATTGATAAAATCATTCTTATGACCAAGATACTTTCTCAGTGACATGGCATTTAAAAAACACATACACACTGCAAATACCAGACTGGCCAGCAATACAGAAAATACTCCCATCTGGGGGAAGAAATAAGCGCATACTGCCACCGTAATCACGTTCAACGCCAGTGAAATAGCTGAATTTCGAAGAGGAAGCTTAGGCTGACCGATAGCCTGAAGCACACCGTTGGTAATGGTCGATAAAGCAGAAAAAACTACTGTTACCGATCCGGCCATCAATAACTGACCAGACAAATCTGTACTTCTGGGGAACAAAATCCCTACAATGGGGAATCCAAGCACTGCCAGTCCAACCGCTGCAGGAATACACAAAAACATGGTAAGCTGAATTCCTTCATTAATCTTCTTATTAGCGCTGTCAAATTGCTTTGTAATATATCTGGAAGCAATCTCCGGCATCATGGCAGAAGAAGTGGCGCTGGATAAAGCCAGAGGAATATTGATTAATGTCAGATAAGAATTACTGTATTCTCCCCACTGACTGCTGACTGTCTCTGCTGCTACCTTCTTCATATTTAAAATATCCGAAAATATTTTGGAATCAAGATAACCGCTGGCATTATACACAAAAGTATTGAAAATAATAGGAGTGACCATAAGAAATATAATTTTCATCACATTTCCCAGACTCTCCTCCTGGGTGTGACGGTCACTGGCAATTTTCCGTTTCAGCGTTTTCCGATTGACATAGTAAACAAAACACATAAACAGAAGTCCCACCAAGACCCCTGCTCCCGTACCTAAAGTTCCTCCTGCCGCACCGTAAATCGACCGGCTTTTCTCATCTGTCCCAAAACTTTCAATCAATAACCATGCCGCTCCCACACTGACGATGGCATTGGCAATCTGTTCCAGCACCTGAGAAATAGAGGTGGGCATCATCGTACTGTGGGCCTGGAAAAATCCCCGCATAACCCCTAAAATAGCTGACAAAAATATGGTAGGCGCCAACATCCGAAGAGCTAAAAGAGCTTCCTGCTGGTTAGTGGGAAGAAGATATTTTCCCAGAAAAAAAGCCACCAGAGCTGCCGCTCCACCCACTGCTGCCGCATACAAAAGGGCTCCGTAAAATACCTTCTGGGCGTTCCGATACTGCTTCAGAGCCAAACGTTCTGAAATCACCTTGGAAACAGCCATGGGAATACTGTAGGAAGAAATCAAAAGCAGGATCACATACACATTATTGGCATAGCCATAATATCCCAGACCAACATTTCCCAAAATAGCATTTAACGGACTTCGATAAAGAAGTCCGATCACTCTGGAAATCAACGTGGCCATCATTAAAAATGAAGCATTTTTTACTAACACATTACTTTTACTCATGAAAGTCTCCTGCCTTTACCTGTTTTCAATCTGCCAGTCAATAGGAGTAAGACCGTGGCTGACCAGATAATCATTCGTTTTGCTGAAAGGACGACTCCCGAAAAATCCCCTGTATACTGACAAAGGACTGGGGTGAGGCGCCTCCAGAATCAAGTGACGCTCTGGATTCAGCATACTCTTTTTCATCTGCGCAGGACGTCCCCATAAAATAAAGACCATAGGGCGCTCCTCGGCAGCCAGAACACGAATGGCCGCATCTGTAAATTCCTCCCAGCCGATTCCCCTATGAGAATTCGCCTGATGTGCCCGGACTGTGAGAACCGTATTCAAAAGCAATACTCCCTGCCTGGCCCATTTTTCCAGATAACCGTTATTGGGAATATAACACCCCAGATCATCTTCCAGCTCCTTAAATATATTAACCAGGGAAGGAGGAATATCTACATCCGGTTTCACGGAAAAACAAAGTCCATGTGCCTGTCCTTCTCCATGATAAGGATCCTGACCTAAGATCACCACCTTCACCTGCTCCAGAGGAGTAAAATGAAAAGCATTAAAAATATCATCTCCGGCGGGAAATATCTGCCGGGTGGCATATTCCTGCCCTACTGTCTCAAATAACTTCTTATAATACGGCTTATGAAATTCTCCCTTCAAAGCCTCTGCCCATTCTCCTGTAATCGGAGGCATCTGCCTCACTCCTTTCCTCTTATGTTTCACTTCTATAAACGAACCGGAATTCCCCGACTCTTCAAATATTCTTTTACTTCCCGGATCTCCAGTTCTTTATAATGGAACAGAGACGCCGCCAAAGCCGCATCGGCTCCTCCCTCGGTGAGCGCATCATAAAAATGCTCTAATTTTCCAGCTCCGCCGGAAGCAATCACAGGAATCGACACCGCATCGGCAATTGCCCTTGTCAGTGGAAGATCATAACCTGCCTTCGTTCCATCACCATCCATACTGGTGAGCAGAATCTCGCCAGCGCCTAATGCTTCTGCCTTTCTGGCCCACTCTACAGCATCTAATCCCACATCTATCCGGCCTCCGTTTTTATATACATTCCAGCCGCTTCCATCTTCCCGAAGCCGGGCATCAATAGCCACCACCACACACTGACTTCCGAACTTTAACGCCGCTTCTGATATCAGTTCCGGGCGATTCAGCGCAGAAGAATTGATAGAAATCTTATCCGCGCCTTCCCGCAGCAACAACTTAAAATCCTCTACCGTACGAATTCCTCCTCCCACAGTAAAAGGAATAAATACATTGGCGGCTACCCGACGGACCATATCAACCACTGTATTTCTCTGATCAGAGGAAGCTGTAATATCTAAAAAAACAATTTCATCTGCACCTGCAGCATCATAGGCTCTGGCAATCTCCACCGGATCACCTGCATCCTGAAGATTGACAAAATTTACTCCTTTTACCACCCGTCCCCCATTCACATCCAAACAGGGAATAATTCTCTTTGTCAGCATATTACCGTTCCCCCTTTCCGGGAATTCCAACAAAATTCCGTAAAATCTCCAGTCCCACATGAGAACTCTTTTCCGGATGGAACTGGCAGGCAAACACATTATCTTTTTCCACCGAAGCATGAATACAGGTACCGTAATCTGCCACAGCAGTTACAATTCCTTCATCCTTTGCTTTCAGATAATAAGAATGGACAAAATAAACAAAAGCATCTTCTTCTATCCCCTGAAAAAGCCGCCCGGAATGTGGAAATGAAAGATTATTCCATCCCATATGAGGAATTTTCAGCCCATCTGCTGCCGGGAGACGAAGAATCTCTCCCTCCAGAATCCCCAACCCTTCCACTCCGGGACTCTCTTCACTTCTCTCAAACAACAACTGCAATCCAAGACAAATTCCCAAAAATGGTATTTTCTCAGCCACCACCTGGCGAATCACCGGAACCAGCTCAAAATGATGCAAATTCTCCATCGCATCTCCAAAAGAACCCACACCTGGAAGAATGACCCTGTCTGCCGCCAAAATCTCCCGGGAATTTCTGGTCACCAACACGTCTTCCCCGATAAGCTGCAATGCCTTCTCCACACTCTTCAAGTTCCCTGCATCATAATCTATCAGCGCAATCATAATATTTTCTCCTCATATAGCTTCGACAAAAAATTCCATCCTCATTCTATCACAGTTTTTATTTCAACGCCACATCTAATATCATCATCACAAGAAAACCTGCGCAAAATCCCCATATCCCATAATGACGCTTTTTAACCGCATCCGGAATCAATTCTTCCATGACCACATAGAACATCGCCCCGGCAGAAAAAGCTAACAAATAAGAAAGAAGAGGCTGCAGCCACCTGGTAAGCAAAATCATGGCAACAGAGGCCAGCGGTTCCACAGCTCCCGATAAAGCGCCCCAGACAAAGGAACGTTTTCTGGAAATCCCCTGATTTCTGAAAGGTAAAGCCACAATAAAACCCTCTGGAATATTCTGTATACCAATTCCAACGGCCAAAGCATAGGCAGAAGCCATCGTAATCCCTTCAATACCGCTGCAAAGTCCCGCAAAAGCAGCTCCCACCGACAAACCTTCCGGAATATTGTGAACTGTGACAGCAAATACCAGAAGAAGATTCTTTTTCCAATCCTTCCTGTATTCCACAGACCATCGGTATTCCTTCTTCTCCAGCCAGGACACAAGACGATCCGTTCCCACAAGAAAGAGAATTCCCCCGAAAAATCCAATAGCTGCCGGGACAAAAGAAAATCTCCCTCTTTTTATTTCCAATTCCAGAGCCGGAAGCAAAAGAGACCAGACGGCAGCAGCCACCATTACGCCGGAGGCAAATCCCATCAGACTCTGTTCCATCCAAGCCTGAACCTTCCCCTTCAGGAAAAAAATCAAAAATGCGCCAAATGCAGTTCCTGCAAAGGGAATTAAAATCCCAAAAACAATTTCCATAAAAAATCCTTATGAATTGTTATTACTGATAAGATATGCAAACAGCGGAGAAAATGAAACTAATCTCCGCTGTTTACCATACTGTTTTTATTTTTCTTTCATATATTTGCCTGCATCTTTCATAAAACTGATCACGATCAGCACAAGAACCGCCGCTATGGGAAATGCTGCCACAATACTTACCGACTGAAGATTACTCATGGAACTTTCCGCAAACACCAGCGCAATGGGAAGCAAAATCAAAAGGATACACCACAAAAGCTGAACACCCTTATGAGGCTGCTCTCCCGGACCCAGACGGTGGTAGCTGTAACAGGAAGCGGTCAGAGCAATAGAATCAAAGGAAGTGGCATAAAAAGCAACCATTGTCACAAGAACCAACAACAATACAAAGGGAGCGCAGGGCATGGTGCGGATCATTTCGATAATCATGGAATACAAATCTCCCGTTTCCAGATACCGGGCAATAAAATCCGCTTTCCCGCTGGTTTGCATTCCCATGGAATAATTTCCAAGAACAATAAAGCTTACAATGGTAGAGCCCACTCCAAATCCATATCCCCCCAGAATCGTCTGGCGAACAGTTCTTCCCCGGGAAATACTTCCAATGAAAAACGGCGCCGCCACACACCATACCATCCAGTATGCCCAGTAATAAATCGTCCAGTTCTGAGGAAAACTATTTTCCCGCAAAGGATCGGTATACGTGGAAAGACCAATAAAATTCTGTATCATTCTCCCAAAGGAGTCCACTCCCGTATCAATAATATATCGCGCCTCTCCACTGAAAAAAAGCACAAAAAGAAGCAGTCCGAAAAACATATAGATACATGCTTTCGCCAGAAAACTGATTCCCTTAAATCCATGCAGAAGAGAATATGTATAAACAAAACAAGTTACCAGCAAAATAATAATAGTCAGAACAGATCGGCTGACAGAAATTCCAAAAAGCTCATTGATGATACTGGCCATCAAAGGCGTAGCCACGCTAAAGGTTGTAGCCGTACCTGCCAAAAGAGCAAAAACTGCCAAAAGATCAATTACCCGTCCTGCCCAGCCGTCCGTATGCTTTCCCAATATAGGCCGGCAGGCTTCCGAATACTTCTGTCTGTCCCGTTTTCTCACATGAAGCATAAATCCAAAGGCCACTGCCAAAACAAGATAAAACCCCCAGGGGATAAAACTCCAGTGAAACAAAGGGTAAACTCCCGCCCATTCCTGCATACTGCCCATTTCCTGCACATGGGGATCGGTGGCATACATGATCCATTCCCCAAAAGAATAAAACAATATATCTGCCGCCAAACCACAGGTAAACATCATGGAACCCCAGGAGAAAAAAGAATATTTTGGTTTTTCTCCCTTTTCTCCCAAAACAATATTTCCATACTTTGATCCGGCAATAAAAAGAGACAGCAGAAAAATCCCAAGACCTATCAGCAAATAATACGTTCCAAAGGTATCTCCAAAGAAAAACCGGATCTGACTCAATATCTGATTCGACTGCTCCGGCATAAAGAAAAACACAACACACAATCCCACTACCAATGCCAGAGGAACCAGCGTGATCATCCAGTCAATTCTCTTATCTGATTTCATTTTCTAACCTCCTCATTACTGCAAATCTGCAACATCATGATACAAATCTGTCAGCTTTCACTCTTTTCCTTATCCAGTTCTTCCCTTACAATCTTATAATAATCCTTGGCGTATCGGTACTGCCGGAGAGAATACTCGCCAAATTCCACACCCAACTGTCTCTTATACTCACACCAGTTACTCCACAACAGACCACAGGCTGCAATATAACAATATATTTTAATCCTGATTTCTTTTGAACAGCCTTCTGTAAAATACAAATCAATCAGGCGATCCACCTGGGAACGATTATAAAGAGAATAAATGGCAAACATGGCAATATCCACATGAGGATCCTGCATTCCCGCATATTCCCAGTCAATCAAACGAACCTCTTCTCTGCCCTGTCCATTGGTATAAAACAGGAAATTATCCGGTACTGCATCAATATGGGTAAGTACCATTTTCTCCCGGTGACTGGAGATAAAATCTCTTAAAGAAAATATCTTTTCCGTTGTTTTTTCATGATCCCGGTACACAGATCGGTTATTCTTCCACAAAGATTGATAAAACTCAATCTGAGAAAAAATATCGAATGTATGCTCCACTTCCAGACCTTCTTCATGAAAAGAACGAAGTTTTTCCATACATTTTTTCACATCCTCCTCACAGGAAGGATCACAAACCCGGGCTCCTGACAAAAACTCTGTAATCTTATATCCCTTTTCCGGATTTATATAAAAAATGTCATCGCAAATATTTCTTCCCGCTATTTTTTCATATACCTCCGCTTCCTGACGGCGATTGATCAACTGATCTGTTCCCTCTCCCGGAATACGCATAATATACTTTTTCTCTTTGCAGGAAAAAAGAAAAGAACGGTTGGTCATTCCTTTTTTTAAGATGGAAATATCTACAATATCTTCATTTTCCACCTGTAATACGTCTTTAATAATGGTGATTGCCTCTGTTTCCAACTGCTGAGAACTGGAATCCAGATCACGAAGCTGCTCATAGGTATTGATTTCCACCACATTACGGGAATGTACCACCCGGGCAGGAATAATCATCCGATTCCCCTCATACAAAGTCTCTTCCCAAAAAGCCCGGTCATAATGAGAATTCTTTGCCATTTCTTCCAGTTTCTCTTTTACCCGAAGCCCATCCTCCTTATTCAGATAAGAAATTCCAATCATGGAATTTCCTCCCACACCTCTTGGAACAGAAACAAGATCCATATTCCTGTTTACCCGTACCGAACTGTCATCATCCACCAGATCACTGACCATATACCAGGAATAAAATTCATGTTCTCTGTAAAGATTTTCACCGCACCAGATATCACAGGGAATAATATAAGAATTTTCCAAAACATTTCTGGCCTGATAAAGAGAATGAAGATTATTTTTTACAGCATACTCATCATTATATAAAAATTCCACTCCGTATTCGTCAATCAGATATTCGTAAGATTCTTTCATAAATCCCACTACCACGTAAATATTCTTGATATCACGCTCATATAACTGGCGAATCGTTCTCTCGATCAATGGTTCTCCATTTACTTCCAACAGACCCTTGGGAAGCTCAGTATTAATGGGCACCATCCGCATCCCATAACCGGCAGCCAGAATCACTGCATTCTTCGGATGACTTTCCGAAAGAAGAGCATAGGTCTTATCCGTATACTTCATCCTCTCATTCAGATATCCCTCTTTCAGCAAAGATTTCAAAGATTTATTTACAACACCTAAGGAATGACCTGTGATCTCAGACAAATGCCTCTGATTAATAAAACGATTTCTCCATAAGATGTTCAGTATATCAGCTTCTTGTATGTTCATGTTCTTTCACTCCTATCTTGTTCATGAACATTGTAGCAGAGTGAATTATGGATGTCAACAATTTATTAAAATTCCCTACCCCCTTTGGAGCCGTCTCCTTTCATCAGAAACACAAAAACGCGGAAAAATTCACCATTTTTCCGCGCTCTTGCCAATAATACAACTTATCTATACTTTTTCAAAATCTCATACATCTGGTCAAACTGCTCTTCCATCTCTTTTACCAAACGGAACTGAGTTCTGGCACGCACCAGATTATGTTCCGGATATGCTGTCTTAAAGTATACATCCCCCTGCAGATAATCCATCAGAAAACGGATTCCACACTCATACGTCATCAGTCTTGCTCCCCAGGGAAGACTGTCGATCTCTGCCGGAGTAAGGACCTCCTTTGCCATCTCCAGATATCCCTTTACATAAAGTTCATAGAGATCAATGTCAAAATGTACTTTATTCAGATCCTGCTCATCTTCCTCCGCCGTAGAAGCTCCAAAACGAATAGAATCACCGAAATCATTCGCTGCCAATCCGGGCATAATAGTATCCAGATCAATGATACAAAGTCCCTTTCCCGTATCCGCATCAAACAAAATATTATTCAGCTTGGTGTCATTGTGAGTAACTCGAAGAGGAAGAAGTCCTTCCTGCAACTGTTTCATCAATGCGCCGGCGTCTTCTTTGCGAGCCAGGGCAAATTCAATCTCCGGACGGCACAGACGGGCGCGATTTTTCACATCCTTCGTCACTGCAGCAGCAAAATCATTATACCTCTTTACTGTATCATGAAACTGAGGAATCGTCTCATGAAGACTCTCTGCAGGATAATCTCCCAACTGCTTTAAGAAATGACCAAAACTCTTTGCAGACTGATAAAACTGCTCCGGTCTCTCCACAAACTGATAACAGACAGAATTCTCCACATAATTCAGACAACGCCATGGCTGACCTTCATCATCCTCAAAATACGCATCTCCGCTCTTTGTTTTAATATAGGAAAGAGTTTCTCTGTCAAGATCTCCCCCTTCCTGGCGGATCACATCACGCAAATACTCGGTCACACCGAAAATATTTTCCATTACCTGGGCTGGATTCTTAAATACATTAATATTTACCCGCTGAAGCACATAAAAGGGCTTATCTGTTCCATCTTCGTCCGGCATATATACCGCGTAAGTCTCATTGATATGCCCCTCTCCAAAGGGTTTTACATAACTGCACTGAGGGCCAAAGCCAAAAGCATAGACTGCATCCTCCAAAGAACGACTGTCTGCTCCCTCAATCTTTCTTCTGGTGGAAAAAATCACTTCTCCTGCCTCCACTTTCTTTCCCGGTTCAATGGTACAGTTTGCTTTCACAATACTTCCCAGACATACATGAGCCCCATAACCAACCACCGAATCATGATCTACTACTGCACCACTGTTAATAAGCGCCGCCCGTTCAATTCTGGTATTGGTATTTACCACTGCTCTTTGCATAATAAAACATCCCTGCTCAATCACTGCACTGGGGCTTACCACAGCAGAAGGATGAACAATAGCCGGAACCTCATAACCCTCTTCCATCAATTTATCTGTCCAGTAAAGGCGGGTCTTATTATTTCCAAAAGCCGCAACTGCCACCGGATACTCCCGGTGCTTGATCACATAATCACAACATTTTCCCACCACATCTGCTCTCTTTGCTGCATCATCCAGGAAAACAACCTGCTCATATCCCAGCATCAGGGCTGTCTCCTTTACCATCTGGCCGAAACCGCCGGCGCCTAAAATCAATAAGTTTTTCATGTTTTTCTTATTCCTTTCTTCCTGTCCCGTTCTTTAATACAATGTTTCATGTAATTTATCAATGGTAGCATCCCAATCAGGAACTAACATATCCTGTTTCTTCACATAAATTACTTTATACATATCGTCATAGGGAATCCGATCTTTCACCAACTTGTATTTGAAAAATGACGGGGATTTTGCCAGCATATCCCACATCTCATCCTCGGGGATATTATGCGTTACCAGAGGCAATACCTCCTCCACAAAATCATATAATTCATTCAACCTCATATTCTTCAACTTTTCAAATACCTGGGTTAAAACCGTTCTCTGACGTTCTGTTCTCTGATAATCCGCATGTCCCACATACCGGATTCTGGCATATGCCACTGCCTGCATACCGGAATAATTTCTTGTTCCCTCTTTAGGAATCAAATTCTTCTCCGGATCTTTTTTTTGCAGATTACACATATCAGTGATATAGCCGTTTGCCACCCGCACTTCTTCCGAAGAAAGAGAAAGTTCCACACCGCCTACTGCGTCAATAATCTGAATCATACTGGTGAAATCAACAGAAGCATACCTATCAACTTTTACTTTATAGTTTTCTGATACCGTTTCAATCAGCAAAGGACCGGCTCCATTGGCATGGGCAGCATTCAGCTTTCTCATACCGATCCCCGGAATATTTACATAGGTGTCCCTCATCAGAGAAATCATACTGATCTGCTCTTTTTTATGATTCAGCGACATGAGAATCATACTGTCGGAATTTCCTGCCCAGGACTTATCCCGACGATCAACACCAATCAACAAGACATTATAAACATCTTCATCATCCATAACTGACTTTCCATCGGAAGCTTCCGCCAGCTTAGAATCCAACTCTTTCTGTTCTTCTTCTGTGAGTTCTTCTCCTGTCGCATCATCAGGATGCACTTCATCGATTTCTTCTTTTGTATTAGTATAATCTTTCATGGCATCTTCATCCGCAGTATAATTACTCGCCTTATAAAAACTGTGGGTGATGGCATATACGGTAACTCCCAATACAACAAGCAGAAACAAAATTACAGAAACCAACCCGATAATAATCTTCTTTTTCTTTGTGTTCTTTTTTTCCATTTGTATTACCTTACCTGTTTTTAATACATAATTAATCAGATACAACGCCTATTATACATTTTTTTTCATTCTTAAACAAGTCGTACAACAAACCTATGCAGGGTTGTTTCATGAAGCATCCCAAAATCATCATTTATTTTGAACCTGTAGTCAGTCCATCCAAAATCCGGCCTGGGTGACTTCCCTGACATTTTTTCTCCCTTACCAGATTCACACTTCGGTAAAAAAGAGCAAAATTTCCCCTCTGTCTTATTTACACTTTTTTTCAAATCCTGTATACTATTTTTACATCAATAAAAACTGTCAATTCCGCTGAAGACATATTTCTTTCTCAAAAAAGGGTCATCGCTGAAATCATCCATGGCTTCTGTTATGAGTTCCGCACAGTCGCCGGACAGTATGGCTATCCGCAAGATATTATAGGCAAACTTCCTGATCAGCCCCAGATTGTGCTTTGATTTCTTTGCCGGTGACCTGTCTTCACGGAATGTGTCGTCCAGCACATGGTGCAGACGGTTTTCAACCGCCCAGTGTTCCCTTTTTATCCGCCCCATTTCTTCCGCCGACAGTTCCATGTCCGAGATCATCCCTGTTTCCTGGATATCTTTTCCTGTTTCTTCCTCCCGGATTGGTTTCGGCCTCCGCCTTGAGCCCTTTTCCAGAAATGTTTTTATATCCGGTGTCATGTCGTTTCTCTGCTCGTCCCTTTCTACCGGTATCCGTATCTGTCTGGCTAATCCTACTGTTTTTACAAAGGGCCATTCTTTCTGCGCCTTTGTCAGGAGACTGCATTCCGTGCATACGCTGTACCACCGGTATTCCTCTCTGTCACGGTTTCTCTCCTTCTGGCTTATTTCTTCATATTTCTCCTGCATCCTGGGGTATCTTGGTTTGTAGGTTTCGTTTTCTTTCATCCTTTTTTTGTCTTCTGACATTTCCCCGAAATACTTCACAATCTCCTCATAAGACTGAGGCTGGTTCTTTTTGACCATTAGCACAAAATGCCCTTCCTGGGACACAATCTGCTCCATGATCTGCGTCTGGGTTCCGTCTGCGTCTGTCGTGACAATACTTCCCTGGATACCCAACAGTTTCAACAGTTCCGGTATCGCTTTGATCTCACACTCTTTATTCTTTATGGGCATCTGTGCCACCACTAGTCCCGTTACCACATCGACCGCATTCAAAATCATCGGCACACGGAAATCCTTCACTTTCTCCATTCCCGCCCGCAGTGCCTTCCCATCAACCGCAAGATGGATTCCTTTTGTATCCACAATCTCCCCGATCCATTCCATGAATTCCAGCGCAAACAGTTCCTCGTCAATCCCTGACAGAAGCCGGCATACCGTAGAAGGGGAGGCGATGCCATTCTTTAACGGAAGATATTCCCTCAATTCTTCCAAATGCTTTTCACACCATTTCAGGCTCCTTCGTATGGTCGTCTTGCCTGCAAGGAAACCGGCCACAAGACATACCAGCGTTTCCGCATGGTCGTGTTTTGTTTCCCGGCCACATCTGGGATCCGGCACGGCTCTCATATATTCCACAAGCGGCTTTGTCTGGAATCTGTTTTCAGCACATGAAAAGATCCACCCCTGTTTTTCCCAGCAGCTGTTCCTGTTCCGGGCTGATCTTTGATACCGCCATTTCTTTTCCAATGTACAGCAGGTAAATGCTTTTCAGCACCTGTAGTTCCTGCAGCCCCACCCCGTGTTCCTTATACATACGCCTGTTCAGGGATGAGGCCTGGGCATTAAGCTGATAATGGAAATCCTGTTCCGGCTTCAGCTTCCTTTCTTTTGTAAGGTAAGTTTCCGGTGACCACTTCCACAGGATGATGGAAAGGACATCCTCCCAGTCATCTCCAAGGGGCTTTTTCCACCCCTCCGGGCAGAGCTGCCATACTGCCTGGGAAAATCCGTATTCCTTCACTTCGATCCCACCAAGGGATATTTTTTTCTTTCCGCTTTTTATGACCCCTCCCGGCGTGATGATACCGATATAGGTATCTACCGGCTGGGGATATTTCTTTCCGGGGACACGCCTGGATGTCCGCTTATAGAGATAATAGGTATCCCCTTTCTTTTTCACTGTAGTTCCCCGTGTTCGTTGTTCCTGTACCCAATCCGGATATTTTTTTTCTGTTGGCATAATGTCCCCCTTTCTGTATAGGTGGCATATACCTATACTATATAGACATTATACCTCTACATAACAAAAAAGTCGAGGGATATGGAAACTTTTGCATGATCCTTTCACATAATTACAATATTCCATTATACAGAACATCCATCTGCTCTATGAAATTTCCCCAGTCGGGATTTGTTCGTTTATCACCTGGTGTCAAATAATACTGATACTTATACAGTATCCTTAATGCTTTCTTGTCATATTTTTCCGTCTTGCACAAATAATATATTAGTTCATACATTTGAACAATCTGCATATCATCTAATCCCGTATCTAATTCAGCAGCATTTTTAATCAACCTAACCGGTAATGCATCATTCGCTGCAAAAAACAGATACTGTTTAACAGCCATAAAGGATAACGATCTTACTTCTCCTCTATCCTTAGCATTATCTCTTGTCGGATTATATAAAGAATGAACAGCAATTTTATTCATATAAGTGTTTCTCAAAGCTTCTTCCGCGCTGCTTAACTCTGAATCGTAATGAATCTTAATTTTAGAAGGATTACAGTTCACCTGTTCATCTGTGTAGCTTTTCACACCATCAGCAACTAATTCATCATATACTGATTCATGTATTACCAGACCACTGAATTCATTTAGCAACGGAATAAGCCAGCATTCTTTAAAATCAGTCAATGAATAGGCCTTTACCTTTGCGACTTTACTCTTATCTGGTGGAATAAAGAAATTTGCATCCAAAAATACTTTTTGACTCGGATTTTGTATGATACTCAGGAAGGCAGGATTGATCTCTTTTGTGTCTACCTTCATTAATCTTCCTCGCTTTCCAGGAAATCCATCAAGTCTTCATCTAACTCTATTACCATATCAAAGCCAAAATCTTCTGGTTTTTTATCAAACATGGCTAATGTACTAACGAATTCATCGTCATCAATAAAACCATCCTCATAATTGCTGATAATCGTTTCTACAACCTTATTAGAAACACCCACTGTTTTTGTTTTTTTGTTTAAAAGTTCCGATATCTCAGCATCAATATTTTTTAAGAGTCTTCTGTACATTCCATCTTCACTTCGACAATCTATTTCGTACAGTTTCTCATATTGACTTTCGTCAATAAAGCCTTCTTCATACAATCTGTTAATAATTGCTTGAAAAGGAAGCCACCAATCGCATTGTATTCTGGCGATAAACCGTAATAATCTAGTCTCTGGAATTCCTCTCATATCAGAGCTTCCAAGCATTCCTACCGCTGCTGTTTTTAACGCCGCTTCCGGCAGTAATAATTCAGCCGCAAATCTGTCAGCTTTTTTCTCTGTAATCGTATCCTCATATTCCATATCCGGTGTATAAGCTTTTCCTGATTGAGTTATATAATGATATATTTCATGTGCAATAGCAAATATCTGCTCGTCATAAAAGCTTGATGTATTTAATCCAATAAACGTAATAGTTTCATTATCCGTTTTAAACCAAGTAATATTACCATAAGTGTGCGTTCCATCTGTATCAGAAAATGGGTATTCACATAATAAAATGTCATTTTTTTCCAAAAGCAGCTTAATATCATTTCCAATAGGAATATTAGGATGAACCCCAAAAGATTGTCTGGTATCAGAGGCCAGACCTTTCACTTCGTATATTTGCTTTTCATTTAATACAATAGCATTACTTTTACTCATTCAACATCGCCTTTCTCAAAAGAAGCTGCTGTTTAGAAGCCATCATCATTTCAAATATGTGATCAACTCCTTCTTTTTCCTCTTTTGACATACTAGAACTACGATAAGCGGTATATACCATAGGTTCATTTTCTACATATAAATCAGTAATATCAAATCCAAGTATTTCAGCTAATTTCTCCAATTGAGAAATCGAAGGCATATATTCGCTATTCTCTAATCTACCTATCATCTGCCTATTAATTCCAGTTTCTGCGCTTAATTGTTCTTGAGTCAAGTTTTTTGTTTTTCTCAGTTGTTTTACGATTGCAACCATCTTCTCCTGAGACATACGTTTCATGACAATTTCTCCTTCCAAAATAAACATTGAAATATATGATACTATAAATACCAAATCGCATCAAGTTCTTTCTAGTATTATACTACTATTTTTTCATTTTTGATATATATAATACCAAAATTTTAGTTATTTTTTGTAGATATATTCCTGATTTTTCTTAAACCGATCTCCGTTCTCTGCATGAATCCTTGCATGGCACGACTTGCACAAAGCAATGAGGTTGCTTCTCTCATGGGTTCCTCCTAAAGATAAAGGAGCCTTGTGATGAACTTCTTCTGTTCTCACTAAGACTCCTTTTGCGCAAAACGTGAAATAGATTTACAAATAATATAATCTATTTTTTCTTCTTCACAATGACGAAGTAATCTCTTGTATCCCGTACGCTGTTCTCTGTCAGTACCTGATATTCCATAATCTGAATATATACCTGCATCGCTCCATTGAGGGTTACTTTGAAGAAGTCGGGTGAAATATTCATACTGCGTGTCATAAGAGTTTTCTTGTTCCTCTGATTCTGAAGAAACACGAATATACGCTGCTACACGTAAAATATTTCCTCGAATATTTCTTTTTTCTTTTTGGGGTTCAAAATTTAATTCTGCCATATCATCCTTCCTTTCTCATTTTTAATTCCTGATATTTTTTCTATAAAAAACAAAAACTCGCAGGGATATCTGTTTTTGATCATATCCCTACGAGTAGATTTCTTTTATACGCATTTATTTCTTTTTAATATCATTTACTCATAAAAACTGTGCTTTCCATGTTGGAAAAGAAACTTTAATTTATTATCAAACCACGCAATATTGTCTTTATCTGCCTGATCTTTTGCAATAAAATATAAAGCTCCCTGAGACATATCTTCACCATCAACTGCCCGGTTTACAGCCTCTCGGGTCGTATCTGATATTTTTACCGTATGAATCCGTCCGTCTGCTGTAGGAGAAAACTGAGTACTTCCTCCTGCTCGTTCCCAGATCACTGATGTCACATCATTTGGAAAATCTTCGGAAACTACCCTGTTTAATATCACGTTCGCCACCATAATCCGACCTTCCACATCTTCTCCACCAGCTTCCGCTTCTACGATTGCCAAAAGATTTTCATAATCTCTGTCAGACATAGGCGTATTTACTGCCATTTCCCAGGACTGATTATCAAGTTCAGAAAAATTCTGCAAAAGCCTTGACCCCATATCCAAACGGGATACCACTTCCGTTGCGATCATTCTCTGTCCTACCAATACTATCTCGCAACTGGTACCAATGGCACGATAACTCTTAGTCAATCCTTTTGTGGAAAGGACTCCTTCAATTACCCCTGCATATCCGCAGGGGATCTGCCTGGCAGGGTCGTCGTCATCCTGGGAGATCTCCTGATTCTGTGGAGAACCTTCTCCCTGTTCTTCTTTGGTGAAAGCCATCGTCTCCTGTGTATTTTCTTTCATATTACTCACAATGGCTGTCCCGGCTCCGGCAAAAACAACCGCTGTCCCGGCAGCAACCATGCATATCCTGCGATGTTCTTTTATCATCCGGATAAATAAAACCCGGAAAGAATTCCATGCTTTTCTCAGTTTATCCATATTCTGTCCCTTTCCTCATCCGGCTGACATCCCCGCAGTACAATGTAAATCTTATCTATATATTCTTCACATTTTTGTAACAAGTTATTTAAGATGAATTATAGAGACATTTTTTATCAAAGTCAATAGAACCCAAATAATTTTGGCTTAATTTACGAATTATCCCCCACTTTTTCATATAAAATGACGATAAAATCGGCTGTCATTTCCCACTTTTCGAAAAATAATCTTTGTGAAAATGTTACAAAGTTTTTTCTGTTTATCTGTTTCCCAGTTGCCAGAAAGCCACTGCGCTAGCTGCCGCCACATTTAATGAGTCCACGCCATGAGACATGGGAATTTTTACTGTATAATCACAATCTGCAATGGTTTTTTCTGCCAAACCATCTCCTTCTGTTCCTAAAATAACAGCAAGTTTTTCTTCTTTCAGTAGTTTTTCATTATCAATCCCTACAGATTTCTCCGATAAAGCCATCGCCGCTGTCTTAAATCCAAGTTGTTTTAACAAAGACAGACCATTTTCCGGCCAACAGGAGGTCTCAGGTAATTTCGTCCAGGGAATCTGAAATACAGTTCCCATACTTACTCTGGCCGAACGTCGGTATAAAGGATCACTGCATCCTGCAGTCAAAATCACCCCGTCCATATGAAGCGCTGCAGCAGACCGAAAAATAGCCCCCACGTTTGTAGGATTTACCACATTTTCCAATACAGCAATTCTCTTTGCATTTTCACATACTCTTTCCACTGAAGGAAGCGGCTGGCGATGCATAGCGCATAACATTCCTCTGGTCAGTTGAAAGCCGGTAAGTTTTGTTATTACCGAAAGCTCCGCAACATATACAGGTGTATTGGGGCAGCATTCCAAAATTTCCTTTCCTTCGCTTTCCACATGTTTTTTCTCCATCAATATAGATATAGGAATATATCCTGCATTCAACGCTCTTTCTATCACTTTTGGACTTTCTGCAATAAAAACTCCTTCGCCCGGTTCATAAAGTCTCAACAACTGTACTTCCGATAACCGGGCATAAATATCCAGTTCCGGTGCGTCAAAATTATGAATTTCTATTATTTCAGCCATCTATTTTCCCTTTCTCTCACCATCCAGTTATTTTTAGCATTCTCTGATTCAATCATTATACCACGTGCGCAGAAAAGAAAGCGCTCGCATGGGCATTTGCTTTTCAAGCCGTGGATTGCCAGGTATAATCTGTCACCACAGGTGACAGCAAGCCAATGGTACATTGGCTTGAATTGCACTATGTGCAATTATTATACCATCTATTCTTTTTATCTTCTATTCAAAAATGGTTTTCACTTGAATTTGCCCTTATTTAATAGTATAATTCTTGTGGAACTATAAAAAAATAAGATAATATTTTGCAATGAGGAGGAATCTGAAATGGTTAGTTGGAATAATTTGGATACATTAGCTGCCTTTAAAGAGTTATCTGCTATTGAAAAAGTTCATCTGGCTGATGTAATGTCTGGAGAAAATGGTGCGGATCGGGTAAAAAAATACAGTGTACCAATGGCAGAAGACCTTGTATATAATTTTGGCGCCAAACAGGTAGATGATAAGGTATTATCCGTACTGGCTCAATTAGCCGAAGAAGCTCAGCTTACAGAAAAATATGAAGCTCTTTACAATGGAGAGGTCATCAATACAGGAGAAAAACGTCTTGTTCTCCATCAACTGACACGCGGACAGCTTGGAGAACCTGTTGTAGCTGACGGTGTTGACAAACGTTCTTTTTATGTAGAACAGCAGACAAAGATTGCAGAATTTGCTCATAAAGTACATACTGGTGAAATTGCTAATGCAGCAGGAGAAAAATTCACTACTGTTGTTCAGATTGGTATCGGTGGAAGTGATCTTGGTCCTCGCGCTATGTATCTTGCTCTTGAAAACTGGGCAAAAGCAAATGACACTTTAAAAATGAATGCGGAATTCATCAGTAATGTAGATCCAGATGATGCTTCCGGTGTTTTAAGCAAAATTGATGTGGCACACTCCATTTTCATTCTGGTATCAAAATCCGGTACAACACTGGAAACCTTAACCAACGAATCTTTTGTTAAAGATGTGCTGAAAACTGAAGGACTTGATCCTTCTAAACATATGATTGCCGTTACCAGCGAAACATCACCTTTGGCAAAAAGTGATGATTATCTTGCTGCTTTCTTCATGGATGATTACATTGGAGGGCGTTATTCTTCCACTTCTGCTGTAGGAGGCGCTGTTTTGTCTCTTGCTTTTGGACCTGACGTATTTGCTCAGTTCTTAGATGGCGCGGCTAAAGAAGATGCACTTGCTAAAGAAAAGGATATCTTTAAAAACCCGGCAATGCTTGATGCACTGATTGGCGTATATGAACGCAATATTCTGGGATATCCAGACACTGCTGTTCTTCCTTATTCCCAGGCATTAAGCCGTTTTCCGGCTCATTTGCAGCAGTTGGATATGGAATCCAACGGAAAATCCGTAAACCGTTTTGGCGAACCTGTTTCTTACGTTACCGGACCGGTAATCTTTGGTGAACCAGGTACCAACGGACAGCATTCTTTCTATCAGTTACTTCATCAGGGAACAGACATTATTCCTCTTCAGTTTGTTGGATTTAAAAACAACCAGATGGAAAAAGATGTTGTAATTCAGGGAAGTACCAGCCAACAGAAACTGTGTGCTAATGTGGCAGCACAGATTGTTGCATTTGCTTGTGGAAAAGCAGATGAAAACCGCAATAAAAACTTTGAAGGCGGACGTCCATCCAGTATTATCATTGGAGAGAAATTAACTCCAGCTTCTCTGGGCGCACTCCTGTCCCACTTTGAAAATAAAGTTATGTTCCAAGGCTTCCTCTGGAATCTGAACAGCTTCGATCAGGAAGGTGTTCAGTTGGGTAAGGTTCTTGCAAAACGTGTACTGGCTCACGAAACAGACGGAGCATTAAAAGTATACAGCGATCTTCTGAATATCTAAAACTTTAGTGGATATAAAAAATAAGACGTACTGTAAGTAGTGCGTCTTATTTTTTTATATCCTATTTTCTATTTTTCCACAATTCAATACGCTCTATGGTTTTCTCTTGCACACCAATACGTTGCTGAAAAAATCTAATATTTCATTTTATCTGTTGTTAATAGCCGTCACAAGCGCATCAATGGATGCTTTGATAATATCAGTATCCACACCGGCGCCCCAGGAAAGAGAGCCGTCTGGTTTACGGATTCCCACATAGGCAATCGCCTTGGAACTGGAACTTTGTTCTAACGCATGCTCCTGGTAAGTAACCAGATCATACTGCAGATTGTAAGCTTTTTTCAGCGCATTGCTCACCGCATTCAGACGACCATTTCCTTCTGCCTGTGTGGTAATCACTCTGCCATTGCAGGATGAAGTAACCTGAGTAGTAATATGACCATTCTGCTGGAAGTGTACTTTTTGTACGCTGTATGGTTTCTTGACATTTTCGAAAGTTGTTTTGAACAGTTCGAAAATTTCTTCCGGAAGCAGTTCTTTGTGTGTATGATCGGATACGGCTTTTGCCGCATATCCCATAGCCTCTCTCATCTTTGCCGGCAAATTCAGACCGAATCTTGTTTCCAGAATATAACCTACGCCGCCTTTTCCGGACTGGCTGTTAATACGAATAACATCTGCATCGTAATTTCTTCCCACATCCTGAGGATCAATGGGAAGATACGGTACTGTCCAGTGATCCGGATCTTTCTCCTCAATCCATTTCATTCCCTTTGCTATAGCATCCTGATGAGATCCTGAAAATGCTGCAAACACTAATGCGCCGCTGTAAGGACTTCTCTCATCTACCTTCATACCCGTATATTTTTCATATTTTTCGCATATATCCGGCATATCAGAAAAATCCAGTTCCGGATTTACTCCCTGCGCATACATATTCATAGCAAGGGTAATGATATCAACATTACCGGTACGCTCTCCATTTCCAAAAAGAGTTCCCTCAATACGATCTGCTCCAGCCAGTAATCCCATCTCAGAATCTGCAACTCCACATCCCCGGTCATTATGAGGATGAAGAGAAACGATTACATTTTCTCTATATTTCAAATTGTCACACATATATTCTATCTGACTGGCATAGACGTGAGGCATGGAATGCTCCACAGTTACCGGAAGATTGATAATTGCTTTTTTCTCTTCTGTCGGTTTCCACACATCCAGAACAGCATTACATACATCCAGCGCATACTCCGGCTCTGTACCTGTAAAACTCTCAGGACTATATTCAAACAGAAAATTTCCTTCTGTCTCGTCTGCCAGTGTTTTCAGTAATTGAGCCCCTTCCACTGCAATCTTCAGAATGTCTTCCTTTGATTTGCGGAATACCTGCTCTCTCTGGCTGACTGAGGTGGAATTATAAACATGAATAATCGCCCTGGGAGCGCCTTTCACAGCTTCAAATGTTTTCCGTATGATATGTTCTCTGGCCTGTGTCAAAACCTGTATGGTCACGTCATCAGGAATCAGATTTCTCTCTATCAAAGCGCGGAGAAATTCATACTCGGTTTCGGAAGCTGCAGGAAATCCGACTTCAATTTCTTTAAATCCAATCTTTACCAGTAATTTAAAAAACTCTATCTTTTGTTCAAGACTCATAGGAATCACAAGCGCCTGATTTCCATCTCGAAGATCTACACTGCACCAGATAGGCGCTTTTTCCACACATTCCTTCTCTGCCCATTTCATACACCGTACCGGGGGCATATAATACTGTTTCACATACTTCTTACAATCCATCATTTTTCCATCCTCCTGTTTTCCTTGAGCAGTATTCTTATTCCACAAAATAACCTGTAAAATAAAAAATTCCTTCGCCTCTTTGCCATTGCCAAGAGACGAAGGAATCAAGATCCTGCGCGGTACC
This sequence comes from Eubacterium sp. UBA3279, assembly GCA_002361775.1. Classification (GTDB taxonomy): domain Bacteria; phylum Bacillota; class Clostridia; order Lachnospirales; family Lachnospiraceae; genus Oliverpabstia. The sequence goes on along the minus strand of DETV01000038.1, from coordinate 51,301 downwards.
ACTCTTATTCATGGATAATCTGCAGTTATTCAGCGATATCATACGTTCACTTATCTGAAATACTTTTGACTACTCCATGCACTCTGTCAGATACGGGTATTACACCTTATATCTGTCCCTTAGATAACGGTAGGGTTTCCGTCTGCACCTACTGGATTACTCGTTCAGGCAGCCGCTCCAAGGGCAGTTCCAAATGCTTCTTCCACTGCCTCGCACCATCCGGCAGCTCTCTGTAGTCCGTCCCATTTGTACTCTTCCTCTTCATCGCTTTAGTTCAATTATGTATTACTACTTTATCACTATTTTTTATCTCTGTCAATCATTTTCATCAAAATCTTTTCCGGCGTAAGAGGCAATTCTCTTATCCAACATCCGGTAGCGTTATGAACTGCATGGGCAATTGCCGGCGCAGGTGTATTAATTACTACTTCACCAATGGATTTTGCTCCAAAAGGACCTGTTTGTTCATAACTGCTTTCGAATTCCACCTGAATCCTACCCATATCCTGGCGAGTAGGGAGTTTATATTGCATGAAAGAATTTTGAAGCAATTTTCCTTTTTCGTTGTACTGAATATCTTCAAACAGAGCCATACCGATTCCCTGACCAATTCCTCCCTCTGTCTGCACCCGGGCAAGATTGGTATTAATAGGAGTTCCACAATCTACCACTCCCACATAATTAATCATCTCCACAGAACCGGTTTCCTTATCCAACTCTATTTCTGCCATTCCCACCATAAAAGGCGGCGGAGAAACAGGTGATGAATGACTTACTGTTACTTCAAGAATCCCATCAAAGCCACACTGAGAACTATATGCTACCTCTCCAAGAGATTCTTTCTCTCCATTTTCAAGGTTCTTAACAAATTTACCGTCAAATTCTACCTTTTCAACCGGACATTGGAACATTTTGCTGCCATATTCCATGATTTTTTCTCTCATCTGTTCTGCAGCCCGCTCCACTGCCTTTCCGGTTACATACGTTGTACTGGAAGCATAAGAACCGGAATCATAAGGCGATGTATCCGTATCCGCTGCCCGAACAGTAATCTGATCCAAATTGCAATCCAGACAATCTGCCGCAATCTGAGCCAGAATGGTATCGCATCCTGTTCCCATATCTGCCGATCCGATCAACAAAGTATAGAAGCCTTCATCATTCAATTTTAAAGTGGCTGATCCCACATCCACACCGGAAATACCCGACCCCTGCATGGTCATGGCAACACCCACACTTCGGATTTTTCCATTTCCCATATCCCGATATGGATACTTCTCATCCCATTTCATTAATTCTTTTGCTTTTAACAGACAACGATCCAAAGCACAACTGTTGGTCTGCTCCCCGTAATATGCCGGCATCACATCGCCTTCCCGCACCATATTCATCAATCTCAATTCCAACGGGTCCATATGTAATTTATCTGCCAGCTCATTAATCGCTGATTCCACTGCAAAACATCCCTGTGTTGCTCCGTATCCCCGGTAAGCTCCTGAGGACATCCGGTTTGTATAAACCACATCGTAAGAAAAACGATACGCTTCCAGGTCATGATACAAAGGAATACTCTTATGCCCGGAAAGTCCTACCGTTGTGGGACCATGTTCTCCATAAGCTCCCGTATTGGATAAAGTATATACAGAAATAGTTTTCAGTTTACCTGATTTTTCCGCGCCCACCCGCACATGAATCTCCATGTCATGCCGTGGAGAAGATGCCGTCTGCGATTCTTCTCTGGTAAAAATCATTTTCGCCGGTTTTCCTGTTTTCCAGGTAACAAATGCCGGATAAACTTCTGAAACACTGGTCTGCTTTGCTCCAAATCCGCCCCCGATTCTGGGTTTGGTTACTCGGATTTTGTATTTGGGAATTCCCAATGCATTGGCAATCACTCTTCTTACATGAAACACAATTTGCGTAGAACTTACAATATTCAGCCTTCCATTATAGTCCATATAAGTATAAGTCCGGAAGGTTTCCATCATAGCCTGCTGATTTGCTTTTACATGATATACCTGATCTACTACCACATCACTTTCTTCCAGAACTTTCTCCACATCTCCCAGTTCTTCACTGCCGGAAGCGCAAAGATTTCTCTTATTATCAGCTCCCACTTTAGCCAGAGAACGCCAGTTATCTTCCGGATGAATCAAAATCGGATTATCCAAAGCTTCATGAGCATCTAAAACAGGCGTTAACACCTCATACGTTACTTTGATCAGTTTCATTGCCTTATTTACACAGGCTTCATCTTTTCCTGCAACAATGGCTACCGGATCTCCCACAAAACGAACTCTCTGATCCAGGATCAGACGATCATACGGACTTGGTTCCGGATAAGTCTGACCAGCCAAAGTAAATCGTTCCTGGGGAACATCTTTATATGTGTATACCGCTTCTATCCCAGGAACAAGGAAGGCTTTCTTCGTATCAATTTCCCGTATCAATGCATGCGCATGGGGACTTCGCAAAACCTTCACGATCAGACAGTCTTTGGGAGCTATATCATTTACATAAACCGGTTTTCCTGTCAACAGCGCCATTGCATCTGTTTTCATAATCGGTTGATTTACATATTTTCCCATGAATTTACTCCCCTTTCTCTTTCCGGTATTTAAGATAATTTTCCACAGCCCGAAGCTGTCCTTCATATCCGGAGCATCGACAAAGATTCCCGGATAAATACTCCAGAATTTCTTCTGTAGACGGTTCCGGATTCTCCCGAAGCATTGCAATGATATTCATCATCATTCCCGGATTACAGAATCCACACTGCTCTGCGCCCTGATTTGCAATAAATGTTCCGATTTCTTCTGCTTCCTTTTGCAGCCCTTCCAAAGTATCAATTTTGCAGCCGTCTGCTCTGGCTGCCAAAACGCTACAGGAAAGTACAGGTTTTTCATTCATGAATACAGTACACAGACCACAATTTGATGTTTCACAGCCGCACTTCACACTATAGCAGCCCAGATCGCGAACAAGATTCAGCAACGTAGTATCTGCCTTAATATCTGCCTCCGTCTTTTTTCCATTCAGAGTAAATTTAATTTTCATCTGTGCCTCCAATCTGCATACACGCCCGTTTTACCAGAACCTGCGCTATTATTTTTCTGTATTCTGCGGATCCTCTCATATTGGAACTTGTTGAGATTTTTTCACTTACAAAATCAGCAAACTTTAAAACACTTTCCTGTGAGAATTTTTCTTCCATAATATTCTCTTCATCCCTCACGATCACTGCTCTTTGAGGGCGGGCGCCAATCACTGCCTTCCATCCTGCTTCGCCCCTGGAAACAGCACAGGTAAGAACAGGAAAATCTGTCTTTGTATTTCTCTGGGAAAGATATGCCATATGAAGGGGTGTTTTTTTCACAATTATTTTCACTAAAATATCTCTGTCAGGCTTTTTACCGGAAAATTCTGCCAGTGACATTCTTCCTCCTTTATACAGTTCCACATAAGTATCCATAGCTAAAAAAGCAGTCAATACATCTGAAAATCCAAATCTTCCATAAATACTGCCTCCCACTGTGGCTAAATTACGAAATTGCACGCCTACTATATGACAGACACTTTCCCGTACTGCCCCCTGTGTATATGCTTCCAAACCAGAATGGTTTTCCAATTGACGAAGGGTTACCATTGCTCCAATGGAAAATTCCTCTTTTGTTTCCTCAATCTGATCCAGACCCAGACCTGAAATATCAATTGCTGTATTTACATTTCCTTTCCCCAATCGCATCCACATCATTCCGCCCAGGATACGATTGCTTTTTTTCTGATTCAGTTCATATGCCTGTTCCAGACTTTTTGCCTTTATGTACTCTTTTATGGTCAGCATAAATCCTCCTTGCCAAATCATTTATAAATCTTCTAAATTTACACGGGCACAATTATACACTATATCAGGACTGTGCCTGAAGAATACACTGTAATATAATTGCATCTCATATTTATTGTACCAAGCCGCTAGCGCGACGGCTAGCCCTAAGTACGTGAAACCGCTACTTTTTTATAAAAAGATAGCAGTTTTTGAATTTATGTTGTATTGTTAAGTTGCCACACCAAACAACCTCATAAACCGCCAACTGCTATGATTAGTTTACCATGGATTTTTAATCTCTACAACTACATATCTTATTTTTTTATCCGTCCACCACCTCTTTTTGAAATGTAATAATACTACTTATTTCATTTCAAAGGAGATTTTTACGATGGACAAATATTTAGACTCTTTCAGGGAAATGATTTCCCTTCGTGGTCTCACCGACCATACCCTTAAAAATTACTGCACTTACATCCGGGCTTATCTGGATTACCTCACACACATTCTCTGTAAAGCACCCGAAGATGTTTCATGGGATGAATACCATATTTTCTTTTTTCGTCTAATATCTTTTATATAATATTTTTAATCAAATCAATCTTTTAACTTTTATACGCGCCATAAATATTTTTCTACCACATAACCCTCATACTTTCCCTGAATACGCACTTTATACCAGGATCCTTCTTTTCCCAAAACATCTACCAAATTTCCTTTATTTAGTTTGGGCCAGGCGGAAATGTTGCCGTATTCCGTACCAGGACCTTTACGAACATTCACACTGTTTCCTGTACATTTTGCCACATAGGGATATGCAGACAAATTTTCATGATCGTACATTACATTTCCCTTCCAGTCAAAAACAGCATATCCCACCGGACAGGCTTTTATTGCGCGCTGAAGATTTTCATAGGCTCCCACCTGACTGGCCGCATCTTCCCATTTTTTCCGAATACGATACCAGCGTTTTTCTTCTGGGGGAGACACCGGCTTTTGCATACCAAAATATTCAGCGATTACCTTTGCCTCTTCCCGTGCCAACCGATCCAGATTCTCATCCTTTAACAACCACTGTGTCATTTTCTCATTCGTATGAAAACTATGTTCAAGAATAGCGCCCGGTACGCCTACGGAAGTAGCACCTCTTAGCACCCCATAGTAATCCCCTCTTGTACCCTGTCTGTGTTCTACACGAGAAGGTTGCTTAGTTCCCATAACTTCAGCAATTTTTTCCACTAAACGCTGTGCGATTGCATCTGCTGAACCGTTAACTGCTGCATATGACGTTACATAATCAATATTATTATTGATTCCTCCTGCAACTGCATTGGAATGAAGTGAAAGGAACAAAGCACATCCTGCAGCTTTTTTTCCCCGCTCATAAACACCCAGATTCTGCCCCTGGTCTGACCTTGTCGTGATCACTTCAAATCCATATTCCTCCAGATACTTTTTCAAAAGCAGCATCAATTTCCACATTACTTTTGACTCATAATATTCCTTATTCGCAGGAGATTGATTATAATTACCATAATGTCCTGCATCCAGACAAATTTTCATAAAATATTCCTTTTTTCTTTAGTATATGATTTATAAAGAAAAATGCACATATTTTTTCCGGACATTATAAAAGGAGAGGATCAAAAATACCTCTCCAATGGTCAAAATCATTTATTCATCAATAAACCCACGTTCCTGCTTCTTAAAAAATGGACATCTTATTCCAATACACTGATTATTATTCTCTGAATGTATACAATAAATATCTCTCGTTTCCATCTCCACACCAAATTTTTCTTTGACAAATTTGGTTGCTGCAATAATAGATAAGTAGGAATCCCTTTTACAACATCTGGGACCTCCTATTGCTCCAATCTCTGCCAACGATTTTGCCGTCATCTGATTTGCCAGTCCCCATGGTTCTTCTTTTAAAGGCGTTGCACCTGTAATAATGGAAATAAATATCCCTGTACTGATTCCAGCGCCACACGCTCCCCAAAAACCACATACGCCCCCGGGAATAGATTTTCCTCTACTTTGCATTTCTATAAGCGCTGTTCCTAAATCAACATTACCTCCTGCATTTTTGTATGCTGTTAATAATGCAGCTCCTACCATTACATGATGTTCCGGTCCATGCATATGGCAAAATGGCTGATCCATCAATTTGCGAATAATCTCAATCGGATTTTTACTTTTCTCCTTAAGACAAATTTCTATAATTGAATCCATTCCTTTTGTATGACAATCATTACATACATAATGTCCCTTTACACATTTTGTTTTACTGAGTTCTTTTTTATGACAAAATACACATTCCATCAGCTCATCTTTTTCAAGATATTCTAATGGTGCCTTACAAATAATACATTCTTCTTTCATTGGTCCTCTCCATTTTCATCTGCTGCAATCTTAGCTAAAATTTTTAAATGCTAATGCACCGGAATTTCCCGTGTAAAGCTGATAATATTTTCCTTTTTCTTCAATTAACTGATCATGAGTTCCACGCTCAATAATCCGTCCGTTTTCAAGAACCATAATACAGTCACTATTTCTGACAGTGGAAAGCCGATGAGCAATCACAAAGGTAGTTCTGCCCTTCATCAGTTTATCCATTCCATCCTGCACCAGTTTTTCTGTTCGTGTATCAATAGAAGAAGTTGCCTCATCCAGTATCAATACCGGAGGATCCGCTACTGCTGCCCTGGCAATGGCAAGTAACTGTCTTTGTCCCTGGCTGAGATTAGCTCCATTATTCCGAAGCATGGTCTGGTATCCTTCCGGAAGACGCCGGATAAAACCGTCTGCATTTGCCAGGCGGGCTGCCGCCACTACTTCCTCATCTGTAGCATCCAACTTTCCATAACGGATATTTTCCATTACTGTTCCTGTAAATAATTGTGTTTCCTGAAGAACAATTCCAAGAGACCGACGCAGATCCGATTTTTTGATCTTATTAATATTAATACCGTCATATCGGATTTTTCCATCCTGAATATCGTAAAATCGATTGATCAGATTAGTGATCGTAGTTTTTCCCGCTCCTGTAGATCCCACAAAAGCAATTTTCTGTCCCGGCTGTGCATACAGTTTTACGTCATGAAGCACGATTTTCTTATCGTTATATCCAAAATCCACTCCATTAAATACCACATCTCCTTTTAATTCTGTATAGGTAGTAGTATTTTCCGCTTTGTGATAATGTTTCCATGCCCAAAGTCCTGTATGTTCTGAAGTTTCTGCCAATTCTCCATTTTCCTTTTTTGCATTTACCAATGTCACATATCCTTCATCCAATTCAGGAACCTCATCTACCAGCCTGAAGATTCTCTCCGCACCTGCCAGAGCCATGACAATACTGTTAATCTGCTGACTCACCTGATTGATTGGCATATTGATACTTTTATTAAAGGTCAGGAAACTTGCCAGACCACCCAGAGTAAGACCTGCCACATGATATATGGCAAAAATGCCTCCCACAATCGCACAGACTACATAACTTACGTTTCCCAACTGCGCATTTACCGGTCCCAGCATATTCCCGTATCGATTGGCATAATTAGAACTGTTATACAGCTCTTCATTCAATTCTCTGAATTTTTCCAGGCTCTCTTCCTCATGGCAAAAAACTTTAACCACTTTCTGACCTTCCATCATTTCTTCCACATAACCATTCACCCTTCCCAACGCTCTTTGCTGTGACAGAAAGTATTTACCGCTGGCGCCTGCCAGTTTCTGAGTAGCTGCCAGCATAATTCCCACCATAACTAAAGTTATCAACGTTAACGGCACACTGAGAATAATCATACTGATCATCACACTGACAATGGTAATAATACTGGATAAAAGCTGAGGCATACTCTGACTGATCATCTGACGAAGTGTATCAATATCATTGGTATATACCGACATAATATCTCCATGTGCATGGGTATCAAAGTATTTCACCGGAAGTTTCTCCATATGTGTAAAAAGATCCACACGAAGTTTGTGCAATGTTCCCTGCGTCACGTAAACCATTATTCTGTTGTATGCAAATGTGGAAAAAATACCAATTGCATAAAAAGCTCCCACTTTCAAAATTGCATGAAGCAAAGGTGTGAAATCCGGCGCTTCCGCTCCCAACATTGGCACAATATAATCATCAATCAGATTTTTCATAAACATGGTACCCTGCACATTGGCAAGAACACTGGCAAAAATACATACTGCTACTACCACCAGATGAATGCCATAGGATTTCATAAGGTATTTCAAAAGGCGCATTAAAAGCTTTCCCGGATTTTTCACCTTCTGCATAGGTTTTCCCTGTCTTTTTCCCATTCCCGGCATTATTTCTCACCTCCATTTTCATCAAAATCTCCGCCGCCCTGGGTCTGAGATTCATATACTTCCCGATATATTTTGTTAGATGCGAGAAGTTCCTCGTGAGTTCCAAAACCGTCCACTTTTCCATTATCCATGACAATGATCCTGTCCGCATTTTGAATACTGGAGATTCTCTGTGCAATAATCAGTTTTGTTGTTCCCGGAATTTCCTGTGCAAAAGCCTGACGGATTTTGGCATCTGTGGCTGTATCCACAGCGCTGGTTGAATCGTCCAGAATCAATATTTTCGGTTTTTTCAGTAACGCTCTTGCGATACACAATCTTTGCTTCTGCCCTCCGGATACATTAGTTCCTCCCTGCTCAATATAGGTTTCATATCCATCAGGAAGTTTTTCTATAAATTCATCGGCACAGGCCAGTTTACAGGCCCGAATACACTCTTCTTTACTGGCTTTTTTATCTCCCCAACGAAGATTTTCCAAAATAGTTCCGGAAAACAGCACATTTTTTTGCAGTACAACGGCTACCTGATTCCGCAAAACTTCCATATCATACTTTCGTACATCCAGTCCTCCTACCTGCACACTACCTGCTGTGACATCGTATAAACGACTGATCAGATTCACCAGACTGGATTTTGCGCTTCCTGTTCCACCGATGATTCCCACTGTTTCACCAGCGTGGATCTTTAAATTAATATCTTTCAGTACCGGCTCTTTACTTTCCGCTTTGTAACTGAAATCTACATTTTCAAATACAATACTTCCATCCCGAACCTCTCTGACCGGCTGTTCCGGATTTACCAGATCGGCTTTTTCATTCAATACCTGGGTAATTCTCTGAGCGCTGGCCATACTCATGGTCACCATAACAAAAATCATAGACAACATCATCAAACTCATCAGAATATTCATACAATATGTAAGAAGACTCATCAGTTCCCCGGTTGTCAGGCTGTTCACCACGATCATCTTTGCTCCCAGCCAACTGATTCCAAGAATACATCCATACACAGTAAACTGCATCAACGGGGAGTTTAAAGTCAATATTTTTTCTGCTTTCACAAACATCTGATATACATTTTTACTGGCTTTGGAAAACTTTTTATTTTCATAATCTTCCCGCACATATGCCTTCACCACACGGATTCCCGCAACATTTTCCTGAATACTGGCATTCAGTTCATCATACTTCTTAAACACCTGTTGGAAATATTTTGTCGTATGGCTCATGATCAAAAACAGGCATCCTCCCAGTAAAATAACTGCTGCCAGATAAATCAGGGATAATCTGGCATTTATACTGAATGCCATGATCATGGCGCAGATCAGACTGGATGGCGCTCTTGTAAACATTCGAAGCAACATCTGATAGGCATTTTGCATATTTGACACGTCCGTGGTCAGCCTGGTGATCAGACCTGCTGTGCTGAACTTATCAATGTTAGAAAATGAAAATGTCTGTATATTTTCATACATGGCATTTCTTAAATTTCTGGCAAATCCTGCGGACGCATTGGCGGCACATTTTCCACCCATAATTCCTGCAAACAGCCCGCCCAGCGCTGCCAGAATCATACATCCGCCCACAATGCAAATATGACGGATATTTCCCTTTTCTACGCCTTCATCAATAATAGAAGCCATAAGAAGGGGAATGATCATTTCCATAATAACTTCCAGAATCATAAAAATAGGCGTCAATATGGAGTCTCTTTTAAATTCTTTTATCTGAGCTCCCAGTGTTTTAATCATCTGTCTCTCCTCCTGTCTGTTTCACTTTGTTCCATTTCCACATTGGATCTCATTTTCCGTATTACCCGGAAAAAAACATCTATATCTTCTTTGGAAATTCCTTCTCGAAGCTTATTTTCCATTCGCTGGATATTCTCAATTGTTGTCTCCTGCATCTGTACACCCTTCGGCGTCAATTCCAGCTTTTTCATTCGGGCGTCTCTGGGCAGACTGACTCTCCTGATATATCCATTTTTTTCCATCAGTTGTAGAATTCCTGTGGCTGTGGAACGGGCAATGGAGAATTTTGCCTCAATATCTTTTTGAAATATTTCTTTTTCAGAATTTCTGTAAATAAATCCCAGAATCCAGCTCTGCATCATGGTCAGTTCTCCCTGACCTTTTTCTGATCGATATACTGCCATTCGGCTATGGATCTCATTATCCAGACGTTTTACTTCAATTCCAATATGATTTTTATTCTCCATAAAAATACCCCCTACAATAGTTCGTTAACGAATGTTCGCTTCATAACTATTATAGGGGGTATTTTTTTTAAAGTCAAGATTTTTTGTAACCTGGGATTAAAAGTCCTGCCTTGAGTAATGCCGGACGAAGAACATTATAAATAACGGTTACCAGAATAACAGAAACAACTGCATTTACAAAAGTTGTCACCGCGCTTAATTTCATCAATACATCTGCCATCTGCTGGGGCTGTCCCAAAATGTACATTTTATAAAAATAGCCCACTATAGGGTCTGCGATCACATTAAATCCCAGACCGCACACACTGGCAATAATACTCCATTTCAGAATATATTTCCTGTCATGGCTTTCATTAATTCTTGCTATTTTATGTGCGACAAGACCAGTGATAAGACCAATGCAAAACTTCAAAACAAATGTTTTTGGCGCTCCCACAATGTAAATCGGATCCAATAAATCTGCGATTGTCATACCCACGGCTCCTGCCAGACCGCCATATCCGCCTCCAAGAAGCAATGCTGCCAGCACGCAAAACGCATTTCCAATATGCAGTGAAGTGGCGTCTCCTCCCGGTGTGGGAATTTTGATCTGAAGAAATGTAAAACTCACATAACATAATGCTGCCAAAAGTGCTGTCTGAGCCCATTTCATTAATGTTTCTTTTGATTTCATATAAAACTCCTCCTTACCTTTTCTATGTCAGTTATGATACCACTCATCTGGATATATATAAATATCCAGTTTATGTATTTTTTACCAGTCCAGTTAACCAAAAAAAGAAAGAAAAAGTATAGAGAAAATATGCCGGATACAGACAAATAAAAATCTCCCATAAAATATCAGGTAAAAACACTGATTTTTATGAGAGATTATTATTTTATGTTTCAAAAAAATTATTTTTCTTTGGAAATCAAATGGTAAGGTAATGCCACAAATACAGCTCCGCCGATCATATTACCCACTGTAGCCAGCAATACACTGTAGCAATACTGTCCTATGGTAATTCCTCCATTTGCCAAACCTACGCCAAGAATACTCATGTTAGCAATGCTGTGTTCGAATCCGCAAACCATAAATACTAAAATACACCAGAAAATCATAATCAGTTTTCCTGATTCGCTTTTCAGTTTGGTTCCGCACCATACTGCCAGACATACCAGAATATTACACAATATTGCCCGGAATATTAATTCCACCGGCCCCAGCGTTACCTTACCTGTAGAAATTTTGATAAAGTAATCTGCCACTGCGCCTTCCCCGGCTGTAGGAATACCTGTTAACTGGAAGGCTCCCACACAAAGAACAGAACCTACCAGATTGCCGATCCAGCATACTACCCAAAGTTTAACTGTATCTGCCCAGCTTACAGATTTCCGGATAGATGCTGCTGTCATCACAAGGTTATTTCCGGTAAACAACTCCGCTCCTGCCATCACCACTAAGCTTAAGGCTGCCGCAAAAGCAAATCCCTGAGCCAGCTTGGTCCATGACGCTGATTCTCCTGCGGAAATCAATTGCCCTAACGTAAAAGCAATAAAACTTCCGAAAGAAATAAACATACCGGCCACCATAGCTGATACAAAGTATCCCAGTGGATTCTTTTTCAATAAGTTACTCTTTGCCGCACCTGCATTGCAGACTGCCTGAAACTCGTCTTTAAACATCCTTATCTTCCTCCTTAGATAAAAAATATTCTGTTCGAACTTCCATTTTGAAGTCTTCTTATACAAAGTTCTTTCCAGGTTTATAAACTTTTGTAACTATTCAGTAGTCTGCTATTCCACATGATACGAACAGTTACGAACTTTTGTACAAAAAAAGACAGCATTTGCATTAACAAATGTTGCCCAGACGGTCGGCTTCTTACAGATCTGATTCCCCCGTGGTATTCCACATTATATTCCGTCAGTACTCAGGTCCGTTTAAGTTCTGTATATAATTTAGCACAATGAGATAATTTTGTCAATCAACTTTCAGGTTTTTCCGTTATTTTTTCCTGGATTTCTTTTTTATATTGGGTAAATTCTTCATTTTTCGGATCAATCTGCAATATATATTGTACTTTTCCCATAAGTTTTCCAAGATAGTCCTGCGGCTCTTCTCGGATACCTGTACGCTCCGGATGATTGGATAATTCATAAAGCTGTGCCAATGCCCGTTCCCTCTTTTCAGTTCCGGTAAGATGCAAAGAGAGGAGAAATTCCATGCTTTGCTCTCTGGAACAGTATTTCCAGATTTTCTGCCTTTCCTGCATGTCTATTCCTCCTCTCTGATATTCAGGATACTATATAATGATAGGGAATTACTAAAGGGTACATGAGCCGCAGGCTCCATGCACATCCTGATGTGCCGATGTACCCTGGTGTAATTCCAGCCGGGTATGCCCGGTTCTTCCTCTTTTTTTCAGGAAAACGACTCGCTTTCCCCACAGATCACTCCGCTTACGTTATCCTGATTTTTCAGCTATTTTCCGGTATAATATCCCTCCATCTGCCAAAGTTCTGCATCTTCCTCTGAAAATACAACTTCCATTATTCAAAAATCTCCACTGTCACTTCATTGGTGATAAACTGGTATGTAAACCGCACTGTCATGTTATCCTTTGAAGTTGTAAAATGAGCTTTGTTGGAGGATCCGCTTCTTGGATATTTATCTAACTGATAAGTGGCAGACAATGTACCATAAGTAGCTACTGAAAAATCATAAGTACCTGCAAATGGCATTACTACCGATAAAGCATATGTGTTATTTCCCACATAATACATTCTTGTGGTTTCACTGTTAGAGTCATTCTTAATGGCTCCCACATAAGACTGGAAACTTCCATATACCACTACTTTTTCCGGCAGTTTCAGTCCTGTTTCTTCATCATAAACTTCTTCTGCTCCGTAACGGATCAGCATTTCCGGATTGGCTGCTTTTTTACGAAGCTCATGACCGCTTTCCCACAATTTCTTTGCCAGTTCTTCCTGACCAAATCCCATAGGACAGGAAGTGCTTTTTGTATTAATCTGATAAAATATCTGGCGGTCTTTTTCCCCATTATCTGCTCTTTCCATCATCACAGCGCCATCTCCCAGCATTCTGCGGAATGGAATTTCAAAATATGCATTGGGATTATTGATTTCCGTCCATTTATAAGTATATTCCAGAAAATGATTTCTGCTTTCTTCTGACTGATTTGCAAACCAGGCAATCTGGTCAAATCCCCACCAGTCTCTCCAGGCCAGTTCTTCTCTTGGACAATTTTCTCTGTTTTCCACCACAAGACCGCCCCAGTTATCATATTCCATCAGGTATGGCATAGTAGGCGCAGACCATCCATTGGGGTTTTCTCCCCCTTCGCTGTATCCTTCTCTTACCAGCACCAGTTCTTCTCCCGGTACTTCTGCCAAAGGCATTCTTGTGAAAGGCATTGCATGATAATCAAACAGCAATTTTCCTCTGATATTCACTCCGTGAGTATGCGCATCCATCAAAACTTTATGCCTTCTCCCATGAGTGCGGGCATATTCCCGGATCATTCCAAACAATTCTGCTGTCTTAACCATGCCTTTGTCATTTGCGGTGTAAATATGTACCTGTCCCATATGAAGGGCTTCATATCCACAGTCAATATAACGGGTAGCCCGGTAATAAAACCACATTCTTGCTTCCAGACGGGACAAATCCGGGATTCCTCCATTTTTTCTCGGATCATCTCTGTGATCAATATAACCAGAAGATTCATCCGTAAACAAAGCGTCTGCCAGACGGAAATTTCTCTCTTCCGGCTCCAGACCAAAAGCTTCAAAAACATATGCGGGAATTTTTATTTCTTCCATCCGTTCCACAATCCATTCAAATACACAGGACTGCAGAATGATTTCCGGATCCATGGCATGAACTTTATCTGCCAGTTCTTTGGAAAGACGAAAATGTTCTTCGTCATCCATTACCATATACCAGATTCCTGATGCTCTTCCCAGAAATTTAGCTCCCATCTCTTTGATTGCCCGAAGATCGTCTTCCAGTGTTTCACTCTCAAATAATCCTGCCGCTGTCACAGAACGGGAAAGATAATTTTCCAATACTTCCCTTGATATCTTCTCATCAAATGTAAAATTCATGAATTTCCTCCTGTCACTGATTATTTTCCACAAACCGGATAATCGTGGGGATACCTGCTCCGGTGGCTCCCTGTGTCATTTCTTCGCTTTCAGAACGATTCACCGAAGGTCCTACCATATCCAAATGTACCCAGCCTGTCCCCTCTTCTATGAAGTTTTCCAAAAAGCAGGCTGCCGTACTTGATGCTGCTCCTTTTCCCGGCGCATAATTGGCAAAATCAGCACACTGTGACCAGGTCAGCATCCGGTGATAATATTCATCCAGAGGAAGTCTCCAGAATCGTTCACCTGTCTCTTTTGCTCTGTCTGTCCACTGATGGAATAATTCTTCCCCATTAACAAACAATCCTGTCACTCCATCTCCCAGCGCTGCCTGAGCTCCATACGTCAGTGTGGCAAGGTCAACTACCAGATCGGCTCCCCACTGCTGTACATAAGTAAGACCGTCAGCCAGTACAAGACGTCCTTCTGCATCCGTATTATAAACCTCTACAGTATTGCCGGAAAGCATGGTAATCACGTCTCCCATTTTTACTGCATCCGCACTGATCACATTTTCTGCCAGCATCAAAACAGCCATAAGATTTGCTTTCACTTTATGCTCCACCAGGTATTCAAAAACTTCCAGAATTCCTGCTGCTCCGCACATATCATATTTCATTCCGTTCATTCCATCGATGGATTTCAGATGGTACCCCCCGGCATCAAACATCAATCCTTTTCCTACCAGGCCAATTTTCTTTTCTCCCGGCGCTCCTTCATATTCCAGTACCACCATGGCTGCTTCCCGTCTGCTGCCCTGATTGACTGCCAGGATTCCTCCTGCCTTCATTTCCTGCAATTCTCTGTCCCCCAGAACACGGCAGAAAACTCCCAGATGATCCGCTGCTTTCTTTGCATAGCAAACCATATCTTCTGTATGGAGATAATTATTGGGAAGATTTCCCAATGTTCTTGCATACCCTTTTTTTACTGCCAGCGAAACACCTCTCTTGATCCACAGATTTCCTTCTTCTTCACTGATTTTATCAGAAACCAGCGTATATTCTGTCTCTCCAAAATCAGCCAGATCGTCACGCATTTCATATATATTTTCTTTGTCCAGTTTTTTCAGCACTTCTTTATTCATTTTATAAGCACCATCATGGAGAGCACAAACTGTACTCTCCATGACATTTTTCCACTCTCCGTCAGCAAAATCATCTAAAAGAATCTGACAGGAATTTCCTCTCTGTTTTCCCAGTTTCCGGAAAAACTCTCCCGGATTTTCTTTTGCATTCAATTTCACTGTCAAAAGATTGGATACAGGACTTTTACTGAAATAAATTTTCATTTTCTTCGCCCCACTTATTTAAAAATACCACCATATACTTCATCATATTTTTCCACCAGCTCTTTTGCAAGAGAATAGGAATTGATCAGCGGATGCAGCATCAGTGCTTTCACTGCTGTCTCTTTGGAATGGTTTTTGATTGCTTCCACTGTCAGTTTTTCGTACATTTTGATCATACGCATTAACAGGTAGCAATGCTCAGGAACATCTTCCACTTTTACCGCATGGATACCGTCTTTGGAAACATGGCAGGTAGTTTCAATAACATCCTCATCATTCAGTCCCGGAATACTTCCGTGGTTTTCCACAGACAGAACCAGATATTTTCCTTCTTCACTCTGCATACCTTCGATACAATCCAGCATAACTCCTGCGTATCCCATTCCGTCCGGTACCTCCAACTGTCCTTTTTCCAGCAGCGGACGTTTTGCCAGACCGGATTCGATACTCATATAAGAGTTTTCACGGATCTGCATATAGTACAGGAAAATCTGTAATGCGCCTTCTGGATCTGCATCCATATCCATCTCTTTCAGTTCTTCCATCATTTTGATATTTACAGATTCAATGGTTTTTCCTCTGGTAGCGCCGGATTTTTTAATATTTTCCAGAGCTTTTTCTCTGTGATAGTAGTAATACAGATATTCGTTAGGAAGGAATCCGATAGAACGAAGAAGATCCGGATCAAACATGGAGAATTCCTGTACTCCTTTTAAGAATTCGTCATCTGCCAGAAGCTGAGGAAGAATTTCTTCACCTTTCTTTTTCACACTGCGGATCCAGGAAAGGTGGTTCAATCCAAAGAATTCCACATAAAGTTCATCCTCTGTCACACCAAGATCTCTTGCCATACGGAATTTTGTACTGCTGGGAGCATCACAGATACCGATGATTCTGTCATATCCGGCGCTTCTCAAAGCCTGTGTCACCAGACCGGAAGGATTGGTAAAGTTGAAAATCCATGCGTTAGGAGCATGCTTTTTAATCAGCTCACAATACTCCATCAATACAGGAATTGTACGAACTGCCATGGAAAATCCGCCTACTCCTGTTGTTTCCTGACCGATCACGCCCAGATCCAGAGCGATTGTCTCATCTACCACACGAGAATGATCTCCGCCTACACGCAGAGTAGTAACAATATAATCTGCACCTGTGATTGCTTCCACCGGATCAGATACAGCCCATACTTTCAATTCTTCATTTTTTCTATTTACCACATGTTTACACAGTTTTTCGATAATTCTCTGTTTTTCTTCCTGAATATCGTAAAGAACCACCTCGTCAATATTCAGTTTTTTGTAACGCTCCAACAGACCATTGATAAAGATAACGGTACGTACACCAGCTCCGCCAATTACTGCAATTTTCATAGTATGTTTCCTCCTGTAATTAATTTTTTCCATCCCTTTTCAGGATAAAGTTTGTAAGTTCCTCTTCCACCGGAAATCCTGTGTTTCCTCCCAATGCGGTTACAGACAATGCACCGCAGCCATTTCCGCATTTCAGGCAGTCTGTCACGGATTTTCCTCTCAAAAATCCATATATGAAGCCCGCATTAAAGGAATCTCCCGCTCCGGTTGTATCTATCGCATCCACCTTATAGGAAGCTGCTTCATAAAGTTCCTCGCCTTTTACAGCCATAGAACCCTGTTTTCCAAGTTTGATCACCACCAGGCCACAGTGTTTTGCAAAATCCCGGGCTGCTTCCAAAGCAGTTTCTGTCCGGCTGTAATGAACAGATTCTGTCTCATTCATAAAGAGAACGTCGATATACGGGAATAACTGGTAAATATCCGGATTCCATTCTCCTGTAGAATCCCAGCCCACATCAAAAGAAACCGTAGCATTTGTTTCTTCTTTTACTCTCTTTAAAAACTTTGCATAAGAATCATGATTTACTGAGCCTGCATATCCGGTCACATGAATGTGAGAAGCATTTTTTACCTGTTCCACATCCACAGCTTCAATACAGATTTTCTCATTGGTTCCCCGATATGTCAGGAAAGATCGGTCTCTCTCATTGGTAAAACTGAGAGAAATTCCGGTTTTCTCCGTGTCGCTGGTTTTCAGCAGGGAATCATCCACATTACTCTCCCTGAATTTTTTCCGGATCAGTTCACCATAGCAGTCGTCTCCTATTTCGCCCTGAAATACCGGATGCAGTCCCAGTTTTCCCACACCCAGGGTAAACAATGCTGCACCGCCGCCTACGAAGGTTTCCATCACATCGACTTCATCCTCCTGTCCCGGTTCCGGAAATTTCTCAACGCCGGGAATGACAATATCAATATTTACATCCCCGTAAACGTATACATCCCATTTTTTTCCGTTCATTTCCCTACCTCACTTTTCTTTATTTTTAGAATGCCGTAAAACAAAAAGTCCAAACTTCTCCTTTCGGCATCTTCTGCTCTCACTTTATCATGACAGAAGAAAGATTCCCCGTCCCGCTCATGAATAGCCATATGCTGTTGAACGAGGCGAGGAATCTCCCCTGCAAAATACTATTTAATTTATCCTTTTACTGCCCCAATCATAGCGCCTTTTGCAAAATATTTCTGTACAAAAGGATATACACACAGAATCGGTACTGTTGTAACAACTACAGCAGCCATCTTCAGAGAATCTGATGTAACAGACGCTGTATTATGAGCCAGAGCCTGAGCAACGGAAGTTACTTCCTGTTGCGCGCTCATAGCTTTTGTCAGCATATTCTGAAGAACAGTCTGTACCGGCCACATCTTTGTATCGTTCATGTAGAAAGCTCCTGCAAACCAGTCGTTCCAGTGATTAACTGCTGTATACAGACCAACTACGGCGATAACCGGTTTACTCAGAGGGAGCATGATTCTTGTATAAATCCCAACGAAACCACAGCCATCCAGCTTCGCAGACTCTTCCAAACTGTCCGGTATTCCCTCAAAAAAGGTACGAATCATCAAAAGATAAGTTACACTTACCAGACTGGGAACTACGTATACCCAGAAAGAGTTCAGAAGATGAAGATTATTATACTGAATATAAGTAGGAATCATACCGCCGCCAAACAGCATGGTAAATGTGATCAGTATTGTGATAATCTTTCTTCCCGGCAGATCTTTCTGCTTCAGTGCATAACCGGCAAGAGTGGTTACCATCAAGCTTAAAAATGTTCCGATAACAGTTCTGGCAATTGTGATGATGTAAGCAGTTTTGATACTTCCATCTTTGAATACCTCTTTAAAGTTGTCAAGAGTAAATTCTCTTGGCCAGAACCAGATTCCGCCTCGTGCTGCATCAGCGCCGTCATTGAACGCCAGAGCCACAACGTTAATACACGGAAGAAGAATCACAAGACATAATGCAATAACTATGATATAAATCAATACCTGTATGGCCTGATCCATTGGGTTAGTTTTAATCTTACTTTTTTTCATTTTACACCCAATCCTTTCTTATTCCCTGCCCGCCCGAAAAAGCGGGCAGAACCAGGTATCTTATTTGTAGAATGTAACAGATTCCGGATTTTCTTCGTAAACATTCTTTACATATTCTTCAAAGCGTTCGATTCCTGCAGCTTTGAGCTGATCACGGAAGGATTCTACAATGCTCTTTACTTCATCGTCAGTTTTTGCGAAGCAAGCCTGTACGAATGTTTCATCCCAGTTCAACAGATCCATCTGCATCTTAACGTCACTCAGTTCTTCTACAGACATGAATGCAGTAGCATCCAGACCAGGAATCAGTTTCTTCTCTACAGGGTAATCTTTTGCAATTTCAACGCTTCGTGCGAATGTGGATTCACCTGCAGATGCTCCAGGACGGCTCTCACCAAAGTTATCGATATTGTTCTTGTTTGTCAGAACGAACTCGAAGAAATAGTTTCCTGTTCCACCGAAACCTGCACCTACTTCGTTGATGAGGTAATCTGTGTCACCAGCGTTTAATTTTTCAAGAACTTCATCTTTCAGAACCGGTTTTCCGTCAACCATATCGTAAGATACGCCTTCAGCGCCATACTGAGCGATGATCTGTCCTTCTGGTGTGGACAGCCAGTCAAAGAATGCAAAGATTTCATCAGGATTTTCTGCTTCTGCAGAGATTGCCATACATCCACGTTTGGATTTTCCGTTAACAGTTTCTTTGTTATCTCCCTGAATATCATTCAACGGTCCAAGCGGTACCCAGTCTTCACTTCCGTAAATAATTTCTTCGTAGTTATGTACGTCAGCAATAATACCAGAGTTCAGATTTTTGGAAACTTCTTCTGCACGAGTGGAATCCATAGTAAAGAATTCCGGATTCATCAGGTCTTCGTTCAACAGTTTTCTTACGAAATTGATCTGATCATATACATACTCTGTTTCAGCTATATGTTTTACATTTCCGTCATCATCCAGGTTGTAATCATCACTTACACCCCAAAGATAACCAGTTGTTACATACTTCAGAGCATCTACAGAACCACCCCAGTATTTCGGTCCAAGTGGGTAAATATCATTTCCGTTGTTATCTTTAAATCCAGCTTCTTTCATTTTTACCAGAAGATCGTAGAACTGATCCTGTGTTTTGATTTCTCTTGGATCAACACCCAGTTCATCAACGATTCTCTTCTGAATGTACATACCACCTACATACTCTTCTTCTGGAACATACTCTGTAGAACGGTCAAACTCATCGATGTTCATCTGCCACAGATAAACGCCGTCCAGATCGTCACGGAATACAATGTTGTCATGAGTATCCTGAGGAAGGTATCCCTCTTCATAATATTTGGAATAAACTTTTCCATTTTTCATATATTCGGAAACATCAGCAAACATTCCGTCTTTTGCAGCTTTAAACAGCAGCGGGAACTCCGGTCTTGTGGAGTTGTCCAGATAAGAAATAATAACATCCGGGATTGTTCCGGAAGCCAACTGAGATGCCAGAACCTTTGCATCACTGTCACCAGGTGTATAACGAACATCCAGTTTAATACCTGTCAGCTCTGTGATTTTTTTCATAGTTGCTGTATTGTTGAAATCCTTCGGAAGTGTGTTTCCAATATCATCTACATACGCCTGTACTGTAATAGTACGGTCTGCAATCCAGGTATCCGGTTTATCGGAATTATCTGCTTCTTCTTCCTGTTTTGCGGAATCATCTGTTTTCTTCTCTTCAGAACTGCCGCAGCCTGCCAGCATGGAAACTGCCATTGTTCCAGCCAAAGTAGCTGCAAATAAACGTTTCACAGTTTTCTTCTTCATACTAAACCTCCTAATAATACGTGTTTTACCACAAACTTACTTCTGTCATCTTCTCACAAATCTTGTTACATACCACAACCAGTACCAGTCCTACAAGACCCTGTACCAGTCCGATTGCCGTAGCATATCCAAACTGTCCTCCCTGGATACCCATACGTACCACATATACGTCCAATGTATCTGCTACTACCATGTTACCCGGTGTTCTCAACAGCCATACCTGGTCAACACCAGAGGACAAGATACCACCGATACCCATGATAAACAGAAGACCAATGGTTCCTCGGATACTTGGCAAGGTAATATGCCACATTTTTTTCAGCTTACCGCATCCATCCATCTCTGCCGCTTCATAGAGAGCCATATCCACACTACTGATCGCTGCCAGATACATGATGGAATCCCATCCGATATTTCTCCACAAGTCCATGGAGAACAAAATCTGATAGAAATAATCTGCTTCCATCATAAAGAATGTACTTCCATCTCCACCCAGAGCTGAGATTGCCTGGTTTAAAATACCGGTATTCGGAGCCAGGATTCTCTGAATCATGGTTACGATGATAACGGATGAGAGGAAGTGAGGCAGATAAGTGATTGTCTGAGCCACCTTCTTGAACTTCATGTTACGGATTTCATTCAGCAAAAGAGCCAGTATAATCGCGAATGGAAATTCCAGAATACATTTGATCACACCAATGGTCAGTGTATTCTTGATCAGCCTTGGGGCGTCGTAGCTGTTAAAAAAGGTTTTGAAATAATCAAATCCTACCCAGGGGCTTCCCCAGATACCCTTCTTGAAAGAATAGTCCTTAAAAGCCAGTACAGAACCTGCCATTGGAACATAGCAGATCAATATGTAGTAAATGATACATGGAATCAGCATCACATACAGCGGCCAATAACGGAGCAGTCTCTTCCCCAGCGGCTGTTTGGGCGGCTTATACTTCTTCTGCTTCCCAACACTTGCTGTTTGCATAAGGTTTCCTCCTTCTCTTTGATGAGTATATTATAAAATTTTTCTTAACTTATTAACAATGGATAAAACTTCTATATTCTATGGATAATTCTACGCTCTGAAAATAGTCCATTGTTTTTTATACTTTTATCCACATACAAAGTTATTTTCTTAACTTTTCCTTTACAGAGATTTAATTTTAAAATAACCAGAGCCAAATAGGCTGTGTCCAGGCTTTTCTGCCTTTTTCGTCACAAATGGTCACTCTTACGTATTCTTCATCCCCATTCAGAACAAATTCTCCTTCTGTCAGATCACCTGTTTCACTGAAAAACTGTCCTCCTCTGTGAGGCGTCTGGAAATAAATACGTTCACAGGGAGCGCAGGTCACCTTCGCCACCCCGTCTTTCACATAGAAATCATGGATCAGGGGACCGGAAGAGGCATAAAAACTTCCGTCTATAATAGCCTGCATGATTCCTTTATGGGTAAATTCTTTTGTTTTCACCATAATAAATCCACCCAGACTATGCTCGGTAAGATCATGAGCGTCATCTGTGGCAAAGCAATATATACGATTTCTCACAAAAAGGAAATGGTCAAAATAGGTTTCTGAATTTCCGTTATTTCCCCAGAATTCTGAACCGTGATTATAAATTTCCATACCAATCAATCCCTGAAGATACTTGATCTCAGAAGAATCCACCTTGGACCAATAGGGATGTCCATACAAAGTAACGTTTCCATGCTGTCCAAAATATTCAATAATTCTCTCTGCTGTACTGAGAGTAATGTCTTTTCTTTCATCCTCAAAGGTATAATTATCCGGAATAGTATTTGTCTCAGGAAGGCCAAAGCCTACCAGATGATGATCTTTTCTTCCCGGAAGTTCAATATCCAATTCTGTTCCCGGGAACATAAGAAAATCCTCTCTGTTCAGTTCCTGATGGGTTCCATACACCCAATGATCTGTGATCGCCAGGAAATCATAGCCCTTGCTTCTGTAATGTTCCGCTATTTCTGCCGGTGTATGCTCTCCGTCTGACCGGGTGGAATGGGTATGAAGATTACCCTTTTTAAACTCGCCTTCTGCATATAATGTTCTCTTTTCCATACTCCTGCTTCCTCCTTTTTTGTTTTTTTCAGTATAACAAAATACAACTAATGGAAAAATGTAAATTACTTTCAAAAACACTGGAAATTTCTACGATTCTTCATCTTGTATTGACATCCTTCTAAGAAATGTCTATCATACGAATCGACAGGATTCTTCTTTATTTTAAAGAAGTACCGTAATTATTACCAACGGGAGGTTTTACAATGAATGATATGAAAACTGTCTATCATGTAGAGGGAAAATTGTGTAAAGATTTTGTGGGACAAATTTCCTACACCGTTTGCCTGGATCAGTCTTATGATGAACTGGACATTGAATTTTCCTTTAAGCCCCAGCATTTTTCACCAGAAGATATTACCGGGGAAATGAAAGACTATCTGAAAGAATACTGTGCCAGAGAGTATGGTCTTGTGGCTGCTTCGGAAGAAGAGCTGGAACACGCCATCTATCATGACATGAAAACAGAAATCCACACACTGGCAACTCTGAATGACGAATTTATGGGATGTATTCACCGTCAGCTTACCACACGCCATATGCATTTTACGTCTGATGAGGCTACGGAAGGCTGTATTCCCCAATCTTCCATTGAAGGCGTTTTGAAAGTAACGATTCTTGCTTTTTCCGTTCTTCTGGATAATACAGAATACTCCCTGACTGTGCGCGTACGATAAGAAAGGAGTTGTATCACTATGTATAAACGTTTGGAATTACATAATCATACCACCGAATCAGATGCGGTGTTCACCTGCCGGGAACTGGCAGAATTTATGGCAGAAGATCAGGTAGATGCCTTTGCTCTCACCGATCACAATACCATCTCCGGTCACAGGAAAATAAAAGAACTTCTGGAAAAGGAAGACCTTTCTCTCTCCTGTATTTACGGAATGGAATATACCACTTATTATGGTCATATTCTCTGTTTTAATCTAACCGAATATGTTCCCTGGGAAAATATCAATCTTCATAAACCGGAGCTTCTCTTTCAGGCATTAAAAGAAAAAGGCGCTCTGGCAGGTATTGCCCATCCATATTCCTTCGGATGGCCCTTTGCTCAGGGATGCCGGTTTGTTATGACCATGACAGATTACTCCTGTTGTAATTTTATTGAGATTTTCAACAATCCGGAACCTCTTGAAGTAAACGAACAGGGACTGTTACTTTGGGAAAGCCTTGTTTTACAGGGCGAACGCCTTGCAGCCACCTGCGGTATGGATCTTCACGGAAACAGCACTCTTCACGGTCACTACTCCACCTATATAGAAGGCGAACCAGGACAAGATGTAACAGAAGAACTCTCCGCCGCAATCCGTCAGGGACGCACCTGGGTCTGCAAAGGTCCTCTGCTGGAGACTCACCTGAAAGACGGAATCCTCACATTTTCCATAAAGCAGATGAACAAACCGGGATACCAGCCTTTGCCACTGGAAAACTACCGGATCACTCTGAAAACACCCCAGAGAACGATCACCTGCGGAGCAGACGAACAGATTCCTCTTTCCCGGTTCCAGGAAAATGAAACCATCATTATTCCAAAATTATTTGAAAATGAAACCATTTTGGAAAATCTGGTCTGTGTAAGTCCGGTCTTACATCTTTAATATAAAAATACAGGAAGCCATCGGTTCTCATCGATAACTTCCTGTATTTTTTATATCACGCCATTTTAAAATTCTTTTTTTCTGAAAATCACACAACAGATCAGAGCCGCCATTGTAAAAATCACCCAGCTTCCAATTGTAATGTTCCATCCCAGGTTTTCTACCATCAAGCCAATGGTGTAGGTAGATACTGCCGTTCCCAGATAAGCCATGGAATTGAGGAAACCGGATACTGTAGATACCCTTTCCTGTTTTTCAAAACGCAGCGGAAGCATATTCACAAACAACGTATTTACAGCCATCATAGAAGCTGTGATCATGGCAAATAACACTACGGTAAGTACCATGGAATACGATTTTCCAACCCAGATTCCCAAAAGCGCCGCTGTGGCAATTGCAAAAAATACAATCGCTGCCATATATTCTCTCTTTTTACATTTTCTGTATACATACTGCGCCGCATATGCCCCTGTTAAATTTACAATGGGAAGCACTGTGGTAATCAAAATCGAAAAAGCAGGAGAGGTAAAATAAGTTTCCGTAATAAACGTAGGTACCCAGGTAGTTACTCCATCTTTCAACATTCCGTGGATCACAACAGGGAAAACTACCGCAATCAAACCGGAACCAATCAAAAGTTCAGACATTTTTCCCTGAGCTTTCTGTCTCTGTGTATCATTTTTTACCGTTTCATCTGGAAGATACCCGTGTTCCATGGAAAATTTCTCTACTCTTTTGAATCCCCAAAGCCAGATCACCGCCATAGCTCCCAGACAAAGAGCCGCTGCGCCGAACACTGCTTTCCATCCGATCAGCCACATAACTCCTGCTGCAATAAGGTAAGACCCCAAAGTTCCCACCACCTGAGAAGAAACAATGTTAATACAAAATTGGATTTTTCTGCTTCCTTCCAACATTTCCGCAAAAATACGAATAATTGGGGGCCAGATCATGGCCTGTGCATATCCGTTTATTCCCCAGATCAGTGACATGAGAATGAAATTTTCTGTAAATCCCATCAGTAAATTGGCTATTGCAGCCACGCCCAATCCGGTAAAAATCATTTTTCCGGGATGGAATTTATCTCCCAGAATTCCGTTACACAACTGACCGATCCCATAGGTAAAAAAATAAACCATGCTGATAAAGCCGGCTTCACTTTTTGTCAAAACACTTTCCTGAATCATGGCTGTCATAGCAGAAGAATAATTTAATCTTCCAATGTATGACATAAAATATGCAAACCAACACAGGAAAAATAGAAACAGAGTTACCCTCTGATCCGTAATTTTTTTAAACTTTTGCATTGCATTTCCTCCCTTTCCTTTTTAATGACATCACTATATAGCAAAACACTTTTTGAGAAAATAGAAAAAACACCGTTTTTCACTAGAGAATTCTACTATCCTGTAAAAAACGATGTTTTCTGTTTTAATTTCTGTTTTCTTCCCGATACTGAAGAGGCGTCATACCCACATTCTTTTTAAATACCCTGAAGAAATACTGGCTGTCCTCATATCCCACTTTTTTTGCGATATCCACCACGCTGTTATCTGACTGGGACAATAACTCCTGCGCTTTTTTCATCCGCACATCTGTAATAAAGTTGACTGCCGATATACCAATCTCCTGCTTAAAAATAGAAGAAAAGTAATTGGGACTCATCTCATACCGCTCCGCCAGATCTAAAATAGTAATATTTTCACTGTAATGCTTGTGAATATACCGGACTGCCATCTGAATTTTACTTCGGGCGCTCACCTCAGCCATCCCGTCTGTTTTCATGCAGCTCATAAGAATCTCGGAAATTTTCTGCCTTATCTCGGAAATCGACTGCATATAATCGGGAAGATTCAAATTCATCAATAATTCTTCTGCACTGATATTTTTATTTTCCTTCCCGTCACACAGTTGAAAAATCATATTCAATATCCGAACCCACATAATCCTCAGGTAAGAACTTCCGTATTTTTTCACCAATTCTTCAGAAAAAATCTCATGAAGCAATTCCTGTATTTTATCCGCTTCACTCTTTTCCATATACTGTTTCAGCAGATAAACCTGAGTTCTCGGGAATTCCTGTTCGTTCCAGATCACAATATCTTCATGGAAATAAATATTGGAATTTCCGTATATGATTCTCTGATTTAACGCTTCTTTTGCTTCCTGTACTGCCCGTCCCCTCATCTGAGCGGTAGACCTGCTCACTCCAAAAGTGAGATAAATATCCATTTTGTTTTCCAGTACAGAACGCATTTTCAAGAAAATCCTCTCAATTTCCTCTCGGATGGACTTCTCATCTTTTCCCAGAAACAGCGCATAGAGATAATTGTGATCGGAAAGACTGTTTACAATAAATTTTTTACATTCTGATTCCAATTCATAAAATACATTTTTTATGGAAAAACGTATCAGTTCGTAATCCACCTGGCGGAAATTCTTATTTTCATAACTCTCTTTATTTATCCGAATCATACAAAAATACATTTGTATTCTGTCCCGGTTATAGTTTTCCACGGGAATCCCGGAGAGTTGACACAGTAAATCAACACTCATAATTCTCTCTTCCGTGGTAGACAAAAAAGTATTCATTTCTTTTTCCAGAAGATATTCCTGTTTTTCCCGGTCCAACTGTCGTTTCATCCGGACAGCATTTTGTATCTTCATATGATTTTTCATATCTGCATACAATCTCTGGAAAGTATTTTTCAATTCTTCGCTGGATACCGGTTTTAACAGATACGCTTTCACATCCAAACGGATTGCTTTCTCCGCATAAGAAAATTCCGCATAACCGCTCAATACTACAAATTGAATATTTTTTTGTATTTTTTTCATTTCCTGTATTAATGTCAGACCATCCATGTCCGGCATACGAATATCAGTTACTGCAATATCCACGATATGATTTTTGACCACTTCCAATGCCTCCATACCGTTGGAAGCTTCAAAAATCTCATCCACATCAATTCCCAGATATTCCAGCCTGGCTTTCAAGCCCTGGCGGATCAATTTCTCATCATCTACAATCAATATATTATGTCTCATCCTGTTTTCCTCCTTTAATGATTGGCAGCCATAAAGAAAAACAACTGCCCTGATAAGGATGGCTTGTAATTTTCACCCCATATTCCTCACCGCAGGAAAGTTTGATTCTCTGATTTACATTTCTGATTCCTATACTCTTCTTGCTGTCTTTTAGTATTTTCTTTTCATTGATATATTCATTCAGTTCTGCAACTTTTTCTTCATCCATTCCCACCCCGTCATCTGCAATTTTAATCAGGAGCTTTTCATCCTGCTCATATACAGAAATCTCCAGAGTACCTGTTCCTGTCAGTTCACCCAGACCATGTAAAATCGCATTTTCCACGATAGGCTGCAGGATAAATCTCAAAATTCGGAAATGGCTTACGTCCACCTCCACATTATAAAACACCTCAAACCGGCTTCCATAACGAATCTTTTGAATAAAAATATAGTTTTGGGTATGCACCAGTTCCTGCTCCAGAGTAACAAATTCTCCGTGATTTTTTCCCAGACTGTACCGGAAAATTTCTCCCAGCTTCTGACACATATCACATACTACAAACGCCTGCTTAACGGCTGCTATGGAACTGATGGTTTCCAGAGTGTTATACAGAAAATGAGGATTGATCTGCAACTGAAGATTTCTCAACTGAGTTTCCTTATTTTCCAACTGCTGGATATAATTTGTTTTAATCAATTGATCCAGTTTCACCAGCATATGACTAAATTGCTGATCCAGCACTGCGATTTCATCATTTCCCTCTATGGGATCCATCAGGGTCATATCTCCCGTCTCTGCTCTCTTAAATTTATTTACCAGTCGTTCTACACGGGAAGAGAAATTACGGCTGTAAAAATATGCGCATCCCACCACAAGAAGAATCATTACGATCAACATGGGAAATACCAGATATTGAATCTCTGTTTTACGCTCTATCAGTTCCTTGTTATCAAACAGAAAAAGTATATGCATCCCATAGGAACCCAGATTCGTTTCATTCAGCACATACGTTTCAATTTCTTTTGGCCGTTCTTTTGTTTTAATATCTTCTCGTGTCTTTGACCCTTCTTTCAGATATTGTTTCAGAATTTTTATTTTTTCCTTATCCGTAACATAAAAAACTTCTTTATCATCATCAAAAATAATCACATCATAGCTGGCGTCTCCTGAATCCTTCAATACGGCTGGAGTAAATAACCGATCCATATTAATATCCAGCTTCACAATGCCCAGATGCTGCCTGTAAAAAGAATTCAAATCTATTTTTTCAATATCTTTTACCAGGGACAGGATCCCTTTTTCCCTCACCGGTATTTCATAGGAAAACCATTGATTACTGTTTAATTTTTCCTCATCATACCAAAATTCCCGGGTTGCCTCCTGAAACATGGTTACACTGGGACCGTAAACCGGCACCTCATCCACCATGGAATATACCATACAGTTATAGATTTCACTCTGTTCCTCTAAAAGAAGAGATTTCGCTACTTCTTCACTGACAATCTTTCCACGCAAATATGGATTATTCTCTTCATCCATCAGAGTATTCATAATCATGGTATTATTTGATATAAATTCCAGACTGTCCTGATACTGTTTCAGTTTTTCTTCTATATTTTTTGTGTACTGGGAAGATATCTGACTGTGATACTCCATCATTTCTTCCACTACCATACTTTCCAGTTTTTGAAATAAAAGGCTGCTGATAATAAGAATCGGTATTAAACTGATCAAAAGAGCAAATACTACCAACTGCCAGAAAATTGATTTTGAATGTAATGTTTTTTTCTTCATACCGTTCCTCTTTCTGTGATGTTGGGGGACAAAAGATGCCTAACGAATTGCTTCGTGCTATGCACTCCCACAATTCTGCATCTTTCTATATAATTACTTATGATACCGTAAAAAAATCCACCAATGCAATAGATAATTCTATTGTCATCAGTGGATTTTTCTACACATCTCTATTTCTTATTATGTCTTACTTTTCCCGAAAAGGAACAGCTTTTGCCAGCTCCTTACTCATAACTACTGCAAAACCTATTTTAATCAAATCGGGAATTACAAAAGGAATCACACACATTCCCAGAACAGTTCCCACTCCCATAGTACCGGAATTTCCTCCATATACAACCATAAACCATACCGTACCAATGGCATAACATAAAATCAGAGCTGCCACCATTTGCAAAGCCAGTATCCAACTCTTCTTTCTTCCCACCAATTTTTCCATTCCCCAGAGAAATAAAGCGGAAGCTAAAAAACCTACAATGTAACCTCCCGTAACGCCTGTCAGCGCACCAATGCCTCCTTTAAATCCAGAAAATACAGGAATTCCCACTGCTCCCAGTAAAATATATACCAATACGGCTAACGTTCCCCGTTTTCCTCCCAGCACTCCCACTGCCAGAAATACTGCAAACGTCTGCAGAGTAAAGGGAACTGCTGTAGGGATAGATATCCAGGAACATACGGCAATAATCACCGCAAACATTCCAATATACACAAGATCATAGGTTTTACTTCTGTTAACTGCTGTTGTTGACATTTATATTCTTCTCCTTCCCAATGTCTTTTCTTGTACCAAAATACCACAACGGATTCTCATTGTCAACCTTTATTTGTTTTTGGTTAACATTAATTCTTTCTTTAAGAATTTATTTTTTTCTTGCTTTTTATTTTAAAATCCGATATAATACAGTCTCGTGAGTGAAATACGAATATGCAAGCCTTCCCGCATCAAAACAGGCCGGGGAGGCTTTTTTTACGAAAGGAGTAAATAGAATGGAGCAAAACCAATCTTTTATGAAAGAAAAGCCTGTTTTTAAGCTTTTGGTATCTATGTCTGTCCCGGTAATGTTTTCCATGCTTATTGGGTCTTTATACAATATCGTGGACAGTATCTGGGTGGCAAAATTAGGGACAGATGCCCTTACTGCCGTTTCCCTGGCCTTTCCCCTTCAAAACACCATTATGTCTGTGGGTGTGGGTATGGGTATAGGAATCGGTTCTGTGATTTCCATGAGTCTGGGCGCAGGAAACCGAAAAAAGGCGGACCATGCCGCTTCACTGGGCATTGCACTGGTAGTTTTTCACTGTCTTCTGTTTATTCTGGCTGGAATCTTTATCACAAAACCCTTTTTGCAAATGTTTACGCAAGACCCTAAAGTCTTAAAATGGGCCTGTGATTACACGTATATCGTTATGTGCGTTTCTTTTGGTCAGTTACTTCAGATGTGCCTGGAAAAAATATTTCAGGGAATCGGGAAAATGAAAACCACCATGTATCTGATGGCCAGCGGCTGTATCATCAACATCCTTCTGGATCCTGTCCTGATTTTTGGCTGGTTTGGACTTCCCGCCATGGGAGTTACCGGCGCTGCCGTAGCCACAGTGATCGGACAGTTTGGCGCCCTGCTTCTTTATATTATCGTTTGTCTGAAAACAGATATTGGAGTGGCCATTCATCCCCGTTACATGAAACCGGACAAAGAATTAATCTGTAAGATCTACAGTATTGGAATTCCTTCCAGTCTTATGCTGGCTATGCCATCCCTTCTCACAGGAATCCTGAATGGAATCCTTACCAGACTTGGTTCCGTATATGTGGCTGTTTTCGGTCTCTATTTTAAATTGCAGACATTTATCAACATGCCTTCCAACGGTGTGGTTCAGGGAATGCGTCCTATTATCAGCTATAATTATGGCGCCGGAGAAAACCAGAGAGTTAAAAAAACAATCCGGTGCAGTATCGGTCTTGTTGCAGTCATCATGCTGATCGGAACAATTGGGGCTCTTGTTTTCCCCCAGCCCATCCTCCGGCTTTTTGATGCGGATGAAAGTCTGATGGCACATGGAATTCCGGCTCTTAGGATTATCGGCTGCAGTTTCCTTCTGTCCACCATAGGCATTGTAGCTTCCGGAGTCTTCGAAGCTTTGGGACAGGGTAAAAAATCACTTGTCATCTCCCTCCTTCGTCAGCTAGTGATCATCGTTCCTGTGGGCTGGCTTTTATCTCACTGGCTGGGAGCTGTGGGAATCTGGCTGGCATTTCCCATTGCGGAAATTATCGCATCCTTCGCAGCCATTCGATTACTGAAAAAATCTCTTTAACTTCATCTTCCGGACAAAAAAAGAAGCTCGCCCTGAGCTTCTTTTTTTATCAATCGACCTGTTTTCCTTTTCTTCCTCCCAGTAAAACAGCAAGCACTATGCTGACACATACGGCTGCAAAAGCCACCGTAACCCATCCAAGTCCCATGGAATACAATGGCAGCCGATGCAGTATCTTCCCAAAAACACCTAAGGGTACTCTTCCTTTATCCAACACATAAAGTATACTTACAACGCCAACAGACGCTATAGTAACCGGATAAATAAAACGATTATTTTTCAGCAGTGCATCACATAATCCAAGCACAATCAAAACAATCGACATAGGATAAATGGCGTCTAACACCGGTACAGACAGACCTAAAATCGTGTTTAATCCCTGATTACAAATCAAAAAGGAAAATCCTGTGATCACCAATACCCACTGTCTGTAACTCAGTTTTTTCATTAATTTTGAGAAAAACTGAGAAATAGAAGTAATCAGACCCACACAGGTAGTCAGACAGGCCAGAGTAAAAATCGCCGCCAGCAAAATTGCTCCCGGTCCTCCAAACAATTGAGAAACGATACACCGCAGTGTCCAGGCTCCGTTTTCCTGAATAGGATATACGGCAGAACTTTTCATTCCCATATAAGCCAACATCAGATAAACGCCCGACAGGATTGTTCCCGCCACAATACCTGCCAATATGGTATAACGCATTACACTTTTTTTCTTTTTCACACCCTGATTCTGAATGGTAACAGAAATTACCAGTCCAAAATTTAACGCAGCAATAGTATCCATTGTCTGGTAACCTTCCAGAAATCCTTTCACCATTGGATTAGAAGCGTAAGCTTCCTGAGCTGCTGCAACATCCGCTTTTCCCCGGAATAAAAAACTCACAAATAAAAATATCAGCAAAAGCAGCAGGGACGGGGTTAAAACCTTTCCGATTCTCTCTACCAGTTTGTTAGGCGTCAGCGCCAGCCAGGCAGCAATCACAAAAAAGACGAGGGAATATCCCAACATACATAATTTTAAGGGAGCATCTGCCGGAAGATAGGGCGCTACTGCCATCTCAAACGGCACAGATGCAGCTCTTGGAATTCCCAATCCCGGTCCAATAGATAAGTAAATCAATACTGTAAAAACAATTGCAAAGCGATGATCCAACTTTCTTGCCAGATTATCCAACCCATCAAAATCCGCCACTACAATCACGCCCAAAACCGGAAGCAACACTGCTGTGATTAAAAATGCTGCAATAGCCAAAGGCGCCGTTTCCCCTGCATTTTGTCCTAAAAATGGAGGAAAAATTAAATTTCCCGCCCCAAAAAACAGTGAAAACAACATAAAACTTATCAGCATCATCTTTCTTTTGCCCAAATTTATATGTCCCCCTTCTTGTTCTTTTACTTCTGCATCAAAAAAGCTATACCAAAAGTCTTATTGACCACAGTATAGCTTTTTAATTATTTTAGATTTGTGTATTATACAGGTAGATTCACAAGGATTCTACAGGATTTATACACTGAATATTCCTTAAAAATACGCTTTTCTTAGAATTTTCCTTCTTTTGCAGCTTCCTCGATAGCAACTGCAACAGCAACAGTCATACCAACCATTGGGTTGTTACCAGCGCCGATCAGACCCATCATCTCTACGTGAGCCGGAACAGAAGAAGATCCTGCGAACTGTGCATCAGAGTGCATACGTCCCAGTGTATCTGTCATACCGTAGGAAGCAGGACCTGCTGCCATGTTGTCTGGATGCAGAGTACGTCCTGTACCACCACCGGAAGCAACGGAGAAGTATTTCTTTCCAGCTTCGATACATTCTTTCTTGTATGTACCTGCAACCGGATGCTGGAAACGTGTTGGGTTGGTGGAGTTACCTGTAATAGAAACGTCAACGCCTTCTTTCCACATGATTGCAACACCTTCACGAACATCATTAGCGCCGTAGCAGTTTACTTTTGCACGAAGTCCTTCAGAATAAGCTTTACGGAATACTTCTTTTAATTCGCCTGTATGATAATCATACTCTGTCTCAACATATGTAAATCCGTTGATACGAGCGATGATCTGTGCTGCATCTTTTCCAAGACCGTTCAGGATAACACGCAGAGGCTCTTTACGAACTTTGTTTGCTTTCTCAGCGATACCGATAGCTCCTTCTGCTGCTGCAAAAGACTCATGACCAGCCAGGAATGCGAAACATTTTGTATCTTCTTCCAGAAGCATTTTACCCAGGTTACCATGTCCCAGACCTACTTTACGCTGATCTGCTACAGATCCCGGAATACAGAATGCCTGCAGACCTTCACCGATAGCTGCTGCTGCATCTGCTGCTCTTGTACATCCTTTTTTGATCGCGATAGCTGCACCTGTGATATAAGCCCAGCAAGCGTTTTCAAAACAGATTGGCTGGATACCTTTGATCTGATTGTAAACATCCAGACCGGCATCTTTTGTGATCTTTTCAGCTTCTTCCAGAGAAGCGATTCCGTAGCTGTTTAAAACAGCATTGATTTTATCTATTCTTCTTTCATATGATTCAAATAAAGCCATTTATTTCATCCTCCTATTATATTGCGGTGAGCAGAATTATGTAATACATTACTCTTTACGTGGGTCAATGATTTTCACTGCATCTGCAACACGGCCATACTGTCCTTTTGCTTTTTCCCAAGCGGTTGTAGGATCATCGCCCTGTTTGATGAAATCAGTCATCTTGCCCAGGTTTACAAACTGATAACCGATAATGCAGCCTTCTTCATCCAGTGCAATACCTGTTACATAACCCTCTGCCATCTCCAGATAACGAGGACCTTTTTTCAGAGTTCCATACATAGTTCCAATCTGAGATCTCAGACCTTTACCCAGGTCTTCCAGACCAGCACCGATAGGAAGTCCGTCTTCAGAGAATGCACTCTGTG
Source organism: Eubacterium sp. UBA3279 (assembly GCA_002361775.1). Classification (GTDB taxonomy): domain Bacteria; phylum Bacillota; class Clostridia; order Lachnospirales; family Lachnospiraceae; genus Oliverpabstia. The sequence goes on along the minus strand of DETV01000038.1, from coordinate 16,507 downwards.
TACGTCCGTATACAATCTGCAGGAACAGCTCTCTCATAGCTGTGTTGATAGCATCACAAACCAGGTCTGTATTCAGAGCTTCCAACAGTGTTCTTCCTGGCAGGATCTCAGAAGCCATAGCTGCAGAGTGAGTCATACCGGAACATCCAAGGGTCTCCACCAAAGCTTCCTGGATAATACCATCTTTTACATTCAATGTCAGCTTACATGCTCCCTGCTGTGGCGCACACCAGCCTACACCGTGTGTTAAACCGGAAATATCTTTAATTTCCTTGGACTGTACCCATTTTGCTTCTTCCGGAATTGGAGCTGCGCCGTGATTAACGCCCTGTGAAACCGGACACATCATTTCTACTTCATGTGAATAAATCATGTTAAGACTCCTTTCAATCTTGAAATACTTTTTCTGAGATAGGTATCTCATGCAGACATATTCATAATATGCCTACATACTATATTTATTTTCGCATAAACTGTCAAATTAGTCCAGAAAAAAATGCTTTTTTTTCTCATTTTTTTCTCTATTTTAAAATTTCATGGGTTTTCAGCAGATTGACATCTCCCTTAACTGTGTTATACTGAAAATTAATTTGTTCGTTACTGTCAACCATTATTATAGCAACACGGTATACATTCAGGAGGTTTTATGACCACATCTGTCAACCATTTTCGCTGTCTTTCCGGCAGTTCTTTAAAAATAATCGCCATTTGTGCCATGGCGATCGATCATTTTGCTGCAAGTATTTTATATTATGGATTTATTCTTCCCGCTGTCCCCCTGGTTCCCCATACTACTGCCTGGACTCTTTACCAGATTTATCAGGGAATGCGGTTTATCGGACGTATTGCATTTCCCATTTTTTGTTTTCTTCTGGTAGAAGGGTTTCTTCATACCTCAAGCAGAGCTAAATACGCCTTCCGTTTATTCCTTTTTTCTCTGATTTCCGAAATTCCTTTTGACCTTGCTCTCTTTCATTCTTTTGCAGACAAAGGCTATCAAAATGTATTCTTTACCTTACTGATTGGTTTTCTGGTGATCTGGGCTATGGAAAAAGCAGAAGAAACCTCCTTTTCTTTTCCCTTGTCTCTTCTTGCTTTCTCGCTGGGATGTTTTTCAGCTTATATTCTGAACACAGATTACGATTACAAAGGGGTGCTTCTGATCACAGTACTTTATTTGTTTCGCTATAACCCCGGTCTTCGCACACTGGCAGGCTGTATCAGCCTGATCTGGGAACCCCCTGCCTGCCTGGCTTTCTTTCCCATACAGATGTATAACGGCAAACGGGGGATGTCCCTGAAATACTTTTTTTATCTTTTTTATCCTGTTCATCTGTTACTCTTTGCAGCCATTACATTTATTTTGTGCAAATGATGCGCTCCCGTTTTTACCCCTCCATCCGGGCAAAGCACCGGGAGCCTGCCCAGGCAAGAAGACCGGAAAAAATCAGGGTATATACTACCAGAACAGTCATACCTGCCCACATTCCCATCCACATGGTAGCGATCACTGTTCCCGGAACAGCCAGCAAAATAATGAATAACACCATAAACATTCTCAAAAAACGAACCATATTTTCGCTCATGGCTCTTCCAAAAATCACAGTACACACTGTGGAAGAGTAAACATTTAACGCATTCAGTCCTATCATAATAAATACATAAACAGGAAGATACCAAAACTCTGCTCCCAGTCCTAGCATGGCAGGAAATGCCAGCAGAAATCCATGAATTCCCGCCCGGATATGATCAATACAGGTTGCATAGAACATTTTCCAGAAAGGAGATTCCGGAATGAGAAATACGTAAGGATTCTCCAGTTCTTTTTCCCATTTCGATTTGTAGCTGCTCATTATAAAGCTTAAATATGCCATAACCCCGGGAACCAGATAATATTTCATCATTCCCTGAGAAGCAAAATCCTGCTTAATTCCCAGGTAACCAATAAAGATTCCCCCTGCCAGATACAAAAGAGTGACAAATCCAAAGATAAAAAATCGTTCTTTTTTGTATTCCAGCAGTTGACGGTAGAAAATAGCTTTGGCTCCGTTTCCTTTATAAACCACCTGTGCGTTTCGATACTTTTTCTTTTTTCCTACTACCGCCACTTCGCCTTTTTTACTCTTTTTTCTTGCTTCCTGATAATCATCCGCAAACTTCATGGCGTCTTCATAGTATTGCCCCGTACAGGGCATCTTCCATGCCAGAACCACCAAAAGAACAAAGGAAAGTATATAAAGAACGGTACACACCACATTGACAGTTGACGGTCCTAAAATCAACAGCCGCATCACAGCCAATTCCCATCCGATCAACGGAATCATGGTGATCCACTCCCGGTCAAAAAATTCCAGTACAGACCGCCAGTGCATACCGTTCTTCCAGAAAATATATGCCCCTGTCAACACAAAACAAGCCAGCAGTCCATACATAAATATGCTGAACAATCTGTTCCCTCTCGTTCCCATTCTTTCATTGCCATACAGCAAAATAACGATTGCTCCCTGTAAAATACTGTCCACAGCCGAAAACAGAATTCCATATATGAGCATTCGCCACCATTCCACATGAAACCAGTGAATTCCCAGAATCACCATAAGGACTCCCATGATCAAAACCGATAACAGGGTTTTTCCATACACATACATAAGATTCATCTTGGGACTGGCAGGAGAACTAAAAAGAAAATGAACATCTCCCGGAAGAAACAGCAACCCCTTTCTCCTGGCATAGCTTACATAATTCGCCGGTGTAAAATAAATAGTGATCATAGCCAGAACCCGGACCAGATTCTCTCTCGTTCCGAAACTTCCCTCCATCATCATTCCATTCAGCATATAGGCAAGCCAACCGAAATATACAGTAAAAAAGATTACATAAACCACCGATGCAGGTTTGGAAAACAGCTTACGAATCCTGTTTTTCAGCATTTTTCCATATAAATACCCATACGTTCTCATGTTATTCCCCCTTGCGTGTCTCTTCACTGCCTTCTGTCACCCGGAAAAACAATTGATCCAGATCCTGATCCTGTACTTCCTGACGGTTATAAGCGGCAATCAACGATCCTTTTTCCATTACAAATACCATATCCCACAATTCCTGCACCATATCCAGCATATGAGTACTGATCAGCACCGTAGTACCTCCTGCTTTCAGCTCCTGTATCACTATTTTCAATTCTTTGATCGCTTTGGGGTCTAACCCCACCATAGGTTCATCAAGAAGCATCACCCTGGGATGAATCATCAAAGCGCAGCAAATACTTACCTTCTGCATCATTCCTTTTGACAGTTCATCTCCCAGTTTATCTTTTTTATCCCAAAGTTCAAATCTCTCCAGAATTTCACGAATCTCTTCCTCCGTTGTCTGAAGCCGGTATGCCCTTTTGATAAACTCCATATGTTCCGCTACTGTCAATGCCTGATACATGGCAGGAATTTCCGGAACATATGCAAAAATCTTCCTTGCCTCCCTCTGTCTGGAATCCATTCCCTGAATCTGAATCTGCCCCTGAAACTTCAAAAGTCCTGCAATACTTTTGATAATCGTGGATTTTCCTGCTCCATTGGGACCTAAAAGAACACCTATCGTTCCATCCGGCACCATAAAACTTACATCTTTGGCCGCCAGTGTTTTTCCATAATATTTACTCACCTGAAAAAGTTCCAGCATTTTGTTTCCTCCCACAATAAAATTTTTTCATAAATAAAAGCACCAGAAAAAACTGATGCTTTTATTATAAAACACTATTTAATTCTCTACAATTGAATTATTCTCAGATTTTCCTTACAATTTCCTGTCGGTTCTTAAATATACTGTCAGCAGGAACAACTCCCCGTACACAGGACAGCGGATAAATATTGGAATTTCTTCCTACCACAGTGCCAGGATTTAATACGGAATTACATCCCACTTCCACATGATCTCCCAACATGGCGCCAAATTTTTTCATGCCTGTTTCCACTTCAAAATCTTCCCCGTGTACAACCACCAGTTTTTTATCTGATTTCACATTGGAGGTTATGGAACCGGCTCCCATATGTGCCTTATATCCTAAAACAGAATCTCCCACATAATTATAGTGAGGTACCTGAACTTCGTTAAAAAGAATTACATTTTTCAATTCTGTGGAGTTTCCCACCACTGCGCCATCCCCCACAATGGCATTTCCCCGGATAAATGCACACTGACGTATCTCGGCATTCTGTCCGATAATGCAGGGACCATTCAGAGCTGCTGTAGGAGCAATACTGGCTGTTTTTGCCACCCAGATATTATCGCCAACTTTATCATATTCTTCCGGTGACAGAGTATTTCCCAGTTTTACAATAAACTCTCCGATCAGAGGAAGTACTTCCCAGGGATAAGTTTTTCCTGTGAAAATTTCTCCTGCAATAGTTTCCTTTAAATCATACAACTGTTCAATGGTTATATTTTCCACACTCATGATGTTTTTCCTCCTTTTTTATAATTGCCGGCTACCGCATCATATCTGGAACGCAGAGCGTACTGATTATTCATCTGCATTACTCCGCTGACCCGCACCCGGATAAAATGTTCCAGCTTATCCATGTATTCTTTTGATGTAATGGAACCTTCTGCCACGTAATTTAACCCCTTCTCCCAACTTGCTGTAAGTTCCGGATTTAATAAAGAACGAATCGAACCATTGACCACCTCATAAATCATTTCTCCCAACTGGGTGGGCGTAATGATCTGCGTTTTTTTATTCAGCGCTATATATTTGATATTTACCAGTTTTTTCAATATTTCTGCCCTGGTAGCGCTGGTTCCGATTCCGCTTCCTTTAATTTGTGCCCGAAGTTCTTCATCTTCAATAAGCTGACCTGCATTTTCCATAGCAAGGATCATCGTTCCTGAGTTATATCGTTTCGGAGGGGATGTTTCTCCCTCTTTTATTTCATAATCGCTTACCGGAATTCTGGTTCCTTTTTTTATTTTCTGAAGATATTCCAGAAATGAAACATCACACTGCATATCTTCCGTTTTTTCTTCTTTTCCGGAAGAATTTTCATTTTCTTTTTTATTTCCCACTGTTGCCACTGCCAGATATCCTTCCTCCACCAGTACCTTAAAACTGGAAAATAATTTTTCCTGTCCCACTGCTGTCACAAGGCTTACTTTCTGATAAACGGCGGGAGGATAAAAAATACTTAAAAATCTTCGAACGATCACCTGATATACCTTTTGAGAAACCGCAGAAAGTCTTCCAAGATTTCCCAGTCCCTGCCCTGTGGGAATAATCGCATAGTGATCTGTTATCTGTTTATCGTTGACATATCGTGTTTTTTCAATCTCCAGATAGCTTTTTGTTTCCAAAATATGGTTTGCAAAGGACTGAATCGGTGTATATCGCAAAAGTCCGTGAATATTTCCTGCAATTTCTTTTGCCACCGCTGTGGACAATACCCGGGCGTCTGTTCGTGGATATGTGACCAGTTTCTTCTCATATAATTCCTGTACTACCCGAAGTGTTTCATCAGGACTGATTTTAAACATACGGGAACAATCATTCTGAAGTTCTGCCAGATTGTACAGCAGCGGAGGGTTTTTCTTTTCTTTCTTTTTTTCTATTTTATCTATAACCGCTTCCATGGATGCTGTTTTTTCTTCTTTTTGTTCTCTGATACTGTCTGTGATCAGAATCTGTCGCAGTTCTTCTGCTTTTTCTTTTTCTTTAAATCCATTTTCTTTATACAGAAGGGGAGATTGAAAATATCTGCTTTCTTCCACGGCTCTCCATTCCCCGTCAAATTCTTTCCCTTCCACTGAAAATTTTCCCAGTACACGGTAAAATGGGGTTTTTACAAAGTTCCGGATTTCTCGTTCTCTTCGGACTACCATGCCCAACACACAGGTCATCACTCTTCCCACAGATATGGCCTGGTATTTGCTTCCCAGATAATTAGAAATACTGTTTCCGTATTTTAAAGTAAGAAGGCGTGAAAAATTAATTCCCATAAGATAATCTTCCTTTGCCCGCAGATAAGCAGACGCGCTGAGATTATCGTAGGCGCTGAGATCCTTTGCTTCCCGGATTCCCCGGATAATTTCCTCTTCTGTCTGAGAATCGATCCACACCCTTTTTTCCTGTTTACCTTTCACCTGTGCCATCTGAGCCACCAGCCGGTAAATATACTCTCCTTCCCGTCCCGAGTCTGTACACACATAAATCGTACTCACGTCCGGGCGGTTCAGAAGACTTTGAACAATCTGAAATTGTTTTTTCACAGACGGAATCACTTCATACTTAAATTCTCCCGGTAAAAAGGGAAGGGTTTCCAGAGACCAGCGTTTATATTTCATATCATAAACTTCCGGATAACTCATGGTCACCAGATGTCCCACGCACCAGGTCACAATGGTATTTTCTGATTCCAGATACCCGTCTTTTCTCTGGGCTTTCACCTTTAAAGCCTTTGCAAACTCCTGGGCAACGCTGGGTTTTTCCGCTATAAATAATGATTTGCTCATGTCATCCTATCCTCCAATGCCATCCCGGCTGTTCTTTCTTTGCCCCTGGTGCAAAGGAGGAAAGCGTACCGGCTGCCTGATACCGATACGCTTTCAGACTTCATTATTTTGCCTGAATATATCCTTTTGCTTTCAGAGTTTCTGCACATAAAACTGCGCCGCCGGCTGCGCCGCGAACAGTGTTATGGGACAGACCTACAAACTTCCAGTCATAAATAGAATCCTCACGCAGTCTTCCCACACTGATTCCCATACCATTTTCATAATTTACATCTTCTTTTACCTGAGGACGGTTATCCTCTTCCAGATACTGAATGAACTGCTTGGGCGCGCTGGGAAGTTCTGCTTCCTGTGGGAACCCTTTAAAGTTCACCAGTTTTTCAATCAACTGTTCTTTTGTAGGATTTTTGCGGAATTTTACGAATACCGCTGCTGTATGACCGTTCAATACAGGAACACGGATACACTGACAGGTAATCTTCGGTTCCTCTGCTTTTACGATTACTCCATCTTCAATCTTACCCCAGATTCTCAATGGTTCCTGCTCGCTCTTTTCTTCTTCCCCGCCAATATAAGGAATAATATTTTCCACCATCTCCGGCCATTCTTTAAAGGTTTTTCCTGCCCCGGAGATTGCCTGATATGTGGTGGCAACCACTTCATAAGGCTCAAATTCCTTCCAGGCAGTCAGCACCGGCGCATAACTTTGGATGGAACAATTTGGTTTTACTGCAATAAATCCTCTTGTTGTTCCCAGACGTTTTTTCTGGAATTCTATCACATCAAAATGTTCAGGATTGATCTCCGGTACTACCATAGGTACGTCCGGTGTCCAACGATGAGCGCTGTTGTTGGAAACTACAGGAGTTTCTGTTTTTGCATATTCTTCTTCGATGGCTTTGATCTCTTCCTTGGACATATCAACAGCAGAGAATACGAAATCTACGGTAGAAGCAACCTTCTCCACTTCATTTACATTCATGACTACCAGTTTTTTTACTGCTTCCGGCATAGGAGTATCCATTTTCCAACGTCCTCCCACTGCTTCCTCATAAGTCTTTCCTGCACTTCTGGGACTTGCTGCCACTGTCACCACTTCGAACCAGGGATGATTTTCCAAAAGAGAGATAAATCTCTGTCCTACCATTCCTGTTGCTCCTAAAATACCTACTCTCAATTTGCTGTTCATGTCACATTCACTCCTCATTATTGTTTTTTATGTACATAGTCTTTTTCTGACCTTATCTGTCTGCCTCTTTCATAAAGGCATCAGTTCACATTTGTTTTTCTGTGACGTACATTTGTATTTACCACGTAATACTATACCACTTTTATCAAAATTGCAACTGTTTTTTTACTTTTCTTCCAAATATTTTTTATTTTCCTCTACAATCTGAGCCATCATTTCTGCTCCTGGAGCGCCTAAAGTCATTCTTTTTTCCACACAGGTACGGATACGGATAGCCTGATAAATATCCTCTTCAAATACCGGACTGATTTTCTTATACTCTTCCAGAGTCATATCATCAAGAGCTATTTTTTTCTCCAGACAGTATAACACAAGCTTCCCTACGATCCCATGCGCATCCCGGAAAGGTACTCCATGATTCACCAGATAATCTGCCGCATCTGTGGCATTAGTAAATCCGTGTTTGGCGCTGTCTTCCATTACATCTTTTCGGAACTTCATGGTAGAAAGCATACCGTCAAAAAGAGCCAGACAGCCTTTCACTGTATCTATAGCGTCAAAGGTCAGTTCCTTATCCTCCTGCATATCCTTATTATAAGCCAGAGGAAGTCCTTTCATAGTAGTAAGAAGAGACATTAATGCGCCATATACCCGTCCTGTCTTTCCTCTTACCAGCTCTGCAATATCCGGATTCTTTTTCTGAGGCATAATACTGCTGCCTGTACTGTAACTGTCATCGATCTCCACAAAACCATATTCATTGGAATTCCAGATAATGATCTCTTCGGAAAACCGAGACAGATGCATCATTATAGTAGACAGAGCTGATAAAAGTTCAATCACATAATCCCTGTCTGCCACAGAATCCATACTGTTTAATGTAGGACCGTCAAACTCTAACAGCCGGGCGCTGTAAGCCCGATCCAAAGGGTATGTGGTTCCTGCCAGAGCGCCACTTCCCAGGGGACAAAGATTCATACGGCTGCGAATATCAAAAAGACGGCTTCTGTCTCTTTTAAACATCTCAAAATAGGCTCCCATATGATGAGCCAGAGTAATTGGCTGCGCCTTCTGTAAATGAGTAAATCCCGGCATATAGGTATGGAGATTTTCTTCCATGATCCCGTTCAAAGTAGTAAGAAGCTGTTTTACCAGATGATCCAGCTCCTCCACTTCGTCTCTTACATACAATTTCATATCCAGAGCCACCTGATCATTTCTGCTTCTTCCTGTATGAAGTTTCTTTCCCGTATCACCAATTCTCTCAATCAGATTTGCTTCCACAAAACTGTGAATATCCTCATACTCACTGGTAATTTCCAGTTTTCCCTCGTCCACATCTGCCACAATAGAATCCAAACCGCCAATGATTTCATCTCTTTCTGCTTCTGTGAGAATTCCCTGTTTTGCCAGCATGGTCACATGTGCCTTGCTTCCCTTCACGTCCTGATGGAAAAACTTCTGGTCAAAACTGATGGATGCATTAAAATTATATACAAGCTGATCTGTCTCTTTTGTGAAACGACCTCCCCATAACTGTGCCATAGTCTCTTTCCTCTCTTTTTCATTCTTTTTGGCTTTTACATGGTAAAGCACGAATAAATTTTATCACTCCTTGGATAATTGTGCAAGATGTTCTTTTTTCTCCTGTTCTCTTTCCCGCAAAGAAAATACGCATCCACAGTAATCCTGTCGGTACATCCCATATTCTCTGGACAATTCTGTAGACCGTTTATACCCGTTTTTCTTTTTAAAATCAGAAGGCAGCCAGCATACCCCTTCCTTTTTGCACAGTTCCTCCCCGATCTGATTTAACTTACCTGCATTTTTCATGGGACTGATAGTCAATGTGGTGGTTACATAATCAAAATTTCCTTCTTTTGCTCTTTTTACCGCTTCCCCCAGACGCAGCCGGAAGCAGGCAAAACATCGTTCTCCTCCTTCCGGAATATGTTCCAGCCCCTTCACTGCCTGATAAAAGTTTTCTTTATCATACACTCCCTCCATAAAGGAAATCGGATGTACCGCCGGAAGTCTGCGAATAAACTCTTTTTGTTCCTCTACCCGTTTCCAATATTCCTCCTCCGGATAAATATTGGGATTGTAATAAAATACAGTAATTGAAAAGTCTCTGGACAAAGCCTCCAGAACGTAACTGCTGCAGGGAGCGCAGCAACTGTGTAAAAGTAAAGCAGGTACGTGTCCGTCCTGCTTTTGTCTGCTGATCACCTGTTCCATTTCTTTCTGAAAATTTCTCTGATTTGCCATATCTATCTTTTCCTTCCGATTCTTTCACCCATTTTTACCACTGTTTCATATCCATCCATACTATTTCTTCGTATATCTTCATCCACCTGAATTTTTCCCGGCTCTGTAAGAAGAATAATGGTGGAGCCTCCAAATTCAAAACGGCCTTTTTCCTGCCCTTTGCTGATTTTCCCTGCCCCCTGATAATTGTGGATTTTTCCCACCATCAAGGCGCCTACTTCCATCATCAGTACTGTACCGAAATTTTTAGTATGCAACAGACAGTATTCTCTTGTATTTTCTTTATAAATCGGTTCCAGGTCATTGGCGATGGGATTCACCGTATGAAAAATCCCGGGAATTCTGTAGTTACTTGATTTTACACCGTCATCCGGATAGGCATACCGATGATAATCATCCACCGTCAAACGAAATACCCAGGCTGTGCCCCCATAATACCTGCCCGCCAGTTTCCTGTTTTTTAACAAAGAAGCTACTGTGTAAGAGGTGTGTTTAATGGGAAATCTTCCCTTTTCCGAAATCGGATAAACACTTAATTTTCCATCGCAGGGACTTCCAAGGATATCCTCCTGACACGGAAATTTTCTCTGTCCTTTTTTCAGTCTTCTGGTAAAGAATTCATTGTAGGAACGAAACTCCTGTTTTTCCCAAACTTCGGGAGAGAGTCTGTGCCTTTTCACAAACCCCGGCACAAACCGTCCGGAAAAACGGGTATCCAAAAGAATGCCCCCCAGCCGAGATATTCCCGGACACACCAACACTTTTACAAGACCGCGGCCAAACACATTTCCATACAGAATTTCCAGAAAATGATCCTGAAAAGAAGTTTCTTCCCATCTCGTTCCGTCTCTCAACGCATATTTCATCCCTTGTCACCTCTTAGAACACATGAAAAATCTTTAACAACGCCAGGCACACAATTCCCACAAATATAGCCAGCGTAATATTTTTCGGTTTTCTCACCTTGAAATTTACTACAAATAATGTTCCCACGATCAACATCGTACAATGAAGAAGCAGCCGGAAATCACAGGGAATCCAGGGTTTGGTCACACATACCAAAGGCAGAATAATCGCTATGGAGGTGATAGGCAGTCCGCTGTAATATTTTCTCACCTCATCGGTTTCTTCCTGCCGTTTTGTCTCCATAACATTAAAAAAGCCCAGACGAACCACTCCATTCATTCCATACCACATCAGAATAAATATCCCGGGAATACTGTTAACGCCCATCCGGTATGCAAGCAATACAGGAAATGCGCCAAAACAGATCACATCACAAAGAGAATCTATCTGAATACCAAAATTTTTCTCATCCTCTGTCCTGTCCTTTTTTCTTCTGGCCACCTTTCCATCAAACATATCACAAAGCCCGGAGAAAGCCAGACAGGCCAAAGCTGTCTTAAAATATCCGTTTACGGTAAACATCATCCCCGCTATTGAACTTAATAAACTCATATACGTCAATATTACTGTATAATTATAAAACCCTATCAAAATAATTTCCTCTTTTCTATTGTATTTTCGTCTGAACTGACTGCCTTCCTCTTCCCAAAATTAAATGAGCTGCCATTGTCATCACAGCGCTTACTAAAAGTTCCGTATAATAGCTCAATCCTCTGCTTAAGATCATACCCGGTAAAAGAAGTACTGAACCAAATACCGGAGCAAAGATAATGGAGAATAATTTCTCAGAAATTCCCATTCCTCCTGGCAATGGCAGCATATCCACTGCCACAGCTATCACCGCCTGCAGCATGGTAAGATCATATATTCCATACCGGGCAAGACCAAAGGAACGATATACGAAATATGTAACCATAAAAAGAATAATCCTCTGAAACAGTGTCAGTAAAAAGACAATAATCATAACACCAATATGACTTTTGAAAAATGACGCCGTCTCACAGTATAATTCCATGGAATCATCCAGCTTTTTCATTCTGCTGGGTTTGTTTTTCATCAGATGTAATTTTACCAGAAAACCATACCCTTTCGTCATGATTTTATTCATCAGCAGAGGATGAAAAACCAAAAGCAGTAACACGGCCACACAGACCACATTCAAAATAATTCCCAGATAAAATACCGGCATGATGCCGTGTAAGTATTTCTTTACAAATCCATGCTGAAAGAATAAAAGAAATAATCCCACCAATACCAGCACCATTTTATAGGTTATCGTTACGATCATCAACACCAGAGATGAAATTGGCAGAGGAATCTTTTCTTTTTTCATATATACCATCTGCATGGGCTGACCGCCGCTGGCAGATGGGGTAATGCAACTGAAGAAAAAGCCCACTGACGAGATCAGAAAACATTTCCACCGTTTCATCTTAAATTGAAGGATTTTCATAAGATAATGGATGATCACGGATTCTCCCCAGATAAATACCACCACACAAATTACAGCAGGCAATAAATACCAGATATTAGCCCTCTGAATCGTATCTTTGATCTGGCCAAGATCTTCTCCATGAAAAACTCCATACATGGTGAGAGCAAATACCAGAATCAGAAAAATACCATTTCCTATGATTTTTTTCCTGTTTTTCATAAATTTTTTTCACTTTCTTCTACGTTTTCTCTGCCGAATATCCGACAGGACAAATTTTCCATTTTTCTTTCTATCCATCCATACCAGTGGATCTTTGCCGAAAAAAACATCAGAAATTCTGCCAGAAAAATTCCCGCTGCCACATCAGCAATCACATGCTGTTTTACTGCCAGAGTGGAAAAACAGATCAGTCCGGCGATCACACCAGTCACACCTTTATACCACAAAGGAAGCCGTCTGGAAAAGCGAACTGCCACAAAACACATCCAACTGGCAAGACAATGAATGGACGGAAACAGATTAACCGGATAATCCATATCATATAAAAGCCGGAGCATATCTGCTCCCAAACCGGTTCCTGCTCCCATAGGCCGGATATTGGTTGTGGGCAGGACAAGAAAAAAGAAGCCGCAGATCAGTCTGGAAAGCATATCGGATGCAATAAACTGATAGGCAAGTTCCTTTCCCTGGTGAGCTATGACTATATGACTGACGGTACAAAAAAGAAAGAACAGAAAATAAATTCCTGTAAATTCAGGAATCAATGGTATCTTCCCATCCAAAAATGTCTCCATATTCCAGTGTTTCCATCCTCTGGTCATCCACTGTGTTCCATAATAAACCACCGTATTCAGACTCACGGAAAAAACAAACGGAACAATATAATAAAGAGGCAGCCACGGATCAATATATCTTTTCAGCCATTTTCTCATACATAAACTCCCTTTTCATAAGCTAGTGCTATTATATCCGATATTCTCCTTACTCACAAGGAACTTCCATAAATATTACTCTTTTGTAAATAATTCTTAAGAATTCCGAGACAATTTTCCCCCATTTGCACCTCCTTCTTCTTTTTTCATATGATAAAATATGTAACAGTATATACCTGCTTCAAGGAGGTTTTCATGACAGATTTTCTAAAACTTCAGGACATTGGAATGTCTTACCATACCATGGATGGAGAAATTCCTGCCCTTTCTCATATCAGTTTTTCTCTCAACAAAGGAGAGTTTGTCTCTCTTGTGGGACCCAGCGGCTGTGGAAAAAGTACGATTCTGAATCTGATCGCCGGTCTTTTAAAACCGGAAAAGGGAACCATCACCATACAAAACACCCCTTTGGAACAGTCTCAGGTCACCATTGGTTATATGCTTCAAAAAGATCATCTTTTTGAATGGCGGACCATTTACGAAAATGTAATCCTTGGCCTGGAAATTCAGAAAAAGATAACAAAAGACCGTTTAGACCGGGTAGAACAGCTTTTAACCGATTACGGACTTGCAGCTTTCAAACAGGCTCACCCTTCTCAGCTTTCCGGAGGGATGCGTCAAAGAGCAGCCTTGATCCGGACTTTGGCTCTGGAACCTTCTCTTCTTCTCCTGGATGAACCTTTTTCTGCTCTGGATTATCAGACACGGCTCCACGTAAGCGACGATATCGGTAAAATCATAAAAAAAGAAAAACAGACAGCGCTTTTAGTCACTCACGATATCTCAGAAGCGATCAGTATGTCTGACCGGATCATTGTTTTGTCAAATTCTCCCGCCACAGTCCGGTGTGAGATTCCCGTCATTTTGGATATCGAAGACAAAACACCTATGAATGCCCGTAATGCCCCTGATTTTAAAAATTATTTTAACAGAATATGGAAGGAGCTGAATCCTCATGAATAAATCTCTGTTACAGGAAAACTACATTCTCCGGGAAAAAAGGAAGAAGCAGTTTATTCATAGTATGCGGATACTGCTCTTTTTTCTTTTTCTTGCGCTTTGGGAAATCAGCGCCCGCCTCCATTGGATAGACTCCTTTATTTTCAGCAGTCCCTCCAAGATTTTGTTTACTTTCCGGGAGTTGACCCGACATCAACATTTATTTTCCCATATTGGAATCACACTGGCAGAAACACTCATCAGTTTTCTTCTGGTGATTCTTCTCAGTTTACTTGTTTCTGTTTCTTTATGGCTCTTTCCCAGGCTTTCTGCTATTTTGGAACCTTATCTTGTGGTTTTGAACAGCCTCCCCAAGTCTGCTCTTGCCCCTCTTCTCATCGTCTGGCTGGGAGCTAATATGCGAACAATCATTGTCGCAGGTATGTCTGTGGCTATCTTCGGTTCCATCATCAGTCTTTATACCGGATTTCATGAAATCGACCCTGATGAACTGAAACTGATCAAAACCCTGGGCGGAACACAAAGACATCAGCTCTTTAAGGTGGTTCTTCCCGCCTCTGTTCCCTACCTTTTAAGTACCATGAAAGTAAATATCGGTCTTTGTCTGGTAGGAGTTGTGATCGGAGAATTTATCGGCGCCCGGAAAGGCCTGGGATATCTGATCATCTATTCCAGTCAGGTATTTAAACTGGACTGGATGTTACTGTCTATCATCCTTCTTTGCATGATTGCCATGGGATTATATGCTATTCTCAATCTTCTGGAAAAACATTATACAAAATAGGGCTTCAAATACGCTAAAACGGGAGATAACACTATTTCACTGTGTTACTCCCGTTCTCTCCAAAAAGCCTTGCCTCAACCTGAAATCCCGCCTTTGTCAGACTGTTTTCTGCCTGCTTTGCCCTGTGATCTCCCCTGATTTGTAAAAGAACCTTTTTTCTTTCCCCTGATGTACCCTGGGCGTTGAGCCACTGTTTCATCTGCTCTGTTTCCATATAGAAACCATTTCCTTTTACCAGACCAAGAATCTCTCCCGAAGTTTCCTCCTTTTGAGAAAATTCCTCTTCCTTTTCTCCCGAAGAAATTTCTAATTTTAGCTCCAGTGTATCCAGATTTTCCCGCAAAATTTCTCTTTGCCGTTTACTTACCGATTTCTCCCGGTCATCTTTAAGCTCTGAAAAAAAATCTTCTCCCACCGCCAACAGCGGAATTGTTCCCTGATTTTTCTTTCCTGCAGAAGCCACCACGGTCAGGGGAAATGTCTCCAGATCCACACCCTGTATTGTAGTATCCAGATAGTAATTTTCCACCTGTACCCTTACTTCTTTTTCCAAAATGATCCATGCTTTTTCCAATCCCTTCATGGTTTCCATATCTGTAAGCACTGTTTCCGGAATATCCCTCTGAACAGATTCTGCTTCTACCAACCAGAGATTTTCTGTTTTTTTCTCTTCTTTTATTATGTCTCCCACCAGCCAGACCAACAGGGAAACTGCCAGAAATAAAGGCAGAAACAGAACTGCGAATCTGTTTTTATTCTTCACGTTGGATCTCCTTTATCTGCAAATCCGTCAGCATTTCTCTTTGCTTTTTCAATTTCCGTCCCATCACAGCCATACTTGAAATAAACAGAAGGAAAAGAATCACAAGAGATGCCACCCACCACTGATTTGTCTCTTTTTTTTCTTCCTCCACCTTTAATTCTGTGATCTTGGGCTTTTGTATCACAGTAGTAATTTCCTGTTCCTGGGTATATGTTTTTCCAAAAGCATCTTCATATGTAAGGCGGATAATTCCTGTAACCGATCCATATTTTTCTTTTTCTTCCCCCTCTGCTTCCTCCCCGGCACTCTTCATCTTTTTATTTCCCACATAGATTTTCATACTTCCCTCCGATGAATCACCCGGTTCCATATTTCCTGCAAATACACCGGTGGTTGGAAATAAACCTGGCACAGCCAATTCCACTCTCACATTATACACAGGGGCTTTTCCCACATTTTGTATCTGCACTCCTGCAGATACTGTTTCCAGAGAATATACTTTCTCCGGCAAATTTATGCCTCCAAAAATCACCTGTACAGACTGGAGTACCGAAACATAAATAATTTCCGTACTGGTATATGCGGTTCCCTTGTCATTTTCATAATCGAAAGAAAACTCCAGGGGGATACTTTTTTGTTCTGTCATAGGGGAAGCTTCCAGCACACCGGTAAGTTCTATCGTTTCCTGTGGTTTTATTTTTTCAACTATAAATGAGCAAATATTGAAATTTGCACAAAACTACCCTACCAGTTTCAAAACAGCTTCAAGTGA
>DETV01000023.1 GCA_002361775.1 Eubacterium sp. UBA3279 | reverse complement strand
TAGAGCATCATGGATATGTGGAACATCATAGATTACATAATGAGTATGGCTTTTATGGCGATACCGAATATATTATCCGATAGAAGTGCCTAAGGGTGGATAGTCCAATTTTGGACAATCAGGTCATAGGAAATTTCTATCTCCGGACATCAGAAAATAGGAAAACCAGATATGGTAAATTCCTTTTTGTCATGTCACGAATTTGATATTTTAAGTTCTTATTTTGTATATTAATGTGTTCTGATTTGATATTCTTTTATCACAGTAAAGATAGAATTGCAGATAGTAGGAATGGCTGCAATTTGTTTATAATAAGTGTGATAGGAGAATGTGAAGTATGAAATATGGTTTTTTTGACGAATCGAAAAAAGAATATGTGATCACAAGACCGGATACACCGGCACCTTGGGTGAACTATCTTGGATCTCCAGAATATGGAGCAATTATTTCTAATAATGCAGGTGGATATAGCTTTGCAAAATCAGGAGCGAACGGAAGAATTTTAAGATATATCTTCAATCAGTTTGACCAGCCGGGAAGATATATCTACTTAAGAGATCAGGAGAGTGAAGATTATTGGTCAGCTTCCTGGCAGCCGGTAGGAAAAGATCTGAATTCTTATAAGAGCGAATGTCATCATGGTACAGCATACACAAAGATGATGGCTGATTATAGCCAGATCCATTCAGAAGTAAGATACTATGTTCCGCTGAATCAGTCTTATGAAGTGTGGAATCTTGCAGTGACAAATACCTCGGATCGCATGCGCAAGATCAATGTAACAGGCTATGCAGAATTTACAAACAACAGCAATTACGAGCAGGATCAGGTAAATCTTCAGTACTCTCAGTTCATTACAAGAACAGTGTTCCGTGGAAACCGTGTACGGCAGCTGATCCATGCCAATCTGGATCAGCTGGAAGATGGAAAAGATGTGGATGACAAGATCGTTGTTGACCGTTTCTTCGGACTTGCAGGTGCAAAGGTTGATTCCTGGTGTGGAAGCAGGGAAGGTTTCCTTGGAAGATATCATGGATACAACAATCCGGTCGGAGTGGAAGATGGTATTTTAAATTGTGAAGGAAATTATAATGAAAATGGATGTGGAGCATTATCTACAATCCTGACTTTATATCCGGGAGAGACAAAAGAAATAGCATTTCTTGTTGGTATGAAAGAAGATGCTGATGCAGAAACAATCGTGTCTCATTATGAGGATTGTGAAACAATCTGCAGAAATGAACTGGAAGAATTAATCCAGTACTGGCATGGACATCTGTCCCATTTCCAGGTGAAGACACCAAGCGAAGAATTTAATATAATGATCAATACATGGAATGCATATAACTGCTTTATGACATTTATCTGGTCACGTGCTGCATCCTTTACATATTGTGGACTGAGAAATGGATACGGTTATCGTGACACAGTACAGGATATCCAGGGTGTGATCCATCTGGCACCGGAGATGGCAGTAGAGAAGATCCGCTTCATGCTTTCTGCACAAGTAAATAATGGTGGAGGACTTCCACTTGTAAAATTCACACACAATCCGGGACATGAGGATACACCGGATGATGCTTCTTATGTGCAGGAGACAGGACACCCGGCTTATCGTGCAGATGATGCGCTGTGGCTGTTCCCGACAGTATACAAATACATTTCCGAGACGGGAAATCTGGAATTTATCGATGAAGTGATTCCGTTTGCAAATAAAGAAGAAGGTACCGTGTACGAGCATTTAAAACGTGCAGTAGATTTCTCCATGAATCATCTTGGAAAGCATGGTATGCCGGCAGGCCTTTATGCTGACTGGAATGACTGCTTAAGACTCGGAAAAGATGGAGAGTCAACCTTCGTTGCATTACAGTTCTACTATGCAATGACAATTTTGAAGGAATTTGCTGAGTATAAGAAAGACACAGAATATCTGAATTATCTGGAGGAAAATCAGAAGAAGCTGGAAAAACTGATCCAGGATCTCTGTTGGAACGAAGACCGCTTTATCCGTGGCTTCACAGAGGATGGTGAAGTGATCGGACAGCGCACAGATCCGGAGGCAAATATGTGGCTGAACCCACAGAGCTGGTCTGTGATCAGTGGGCTTGCAAATGAAGCGCAGGCAGATCTTGCACTTCAGAATGTATATGACAAACTGAATACAGAATATGGTGCAATCCTGATGGATCCTCCGTATCATGCACATGCATTTGAAGGTGCACTGGCTGTGATCTACAATGCCGGAACAAAGGAAAATGCAGGAATTTTCTCACAGTCTCAGGGATGGATCATTCTTGCAGAGGCGCTTCGTGGACACGGAGAGAGAGCATTTAACTATTTTATTGAAAATGCACCGGCTGCACAGAATAATCGTGCAGAGATCAGAAGACTTGAACCATACTGCTATGGACAGTTTACAGAAGGAAAACACAGCCCGAACTTCGGCCGTTCTCATGTACACTGGCTGACAGGAACAGCATCTACGGTTATGGTGGGATGTGTAGAAGGAATTCTCGGAATGCGGCCAGACTTCTATGGACTGAAGATTGCTCCGTCAGTACCGAAAGAGTGGGAGGAATTTGAAATCGAAAAAGATTTCAGAGGTTCACATTTACATATCGTTGTGAAAAATCCGGGGCATGCAGAGTCAGGATGTGAAAAACTTTTCGTAAATGGAGAACAAATGAAAGATAATTATATTCCACAGGAGAAGTTAACAAAGACAACAGAGGTAGAATTATTCCTTTCTTAAATGAAATGACGAGGGACTGGACATGAGAAAAATCAATTTTACAGATAAAAACGGAACATTTACGATTACAAATCCGGAAAATTATAGTGGACTTTACTTACCAATGGCAGGAGAAGAAGGTCTGAAATCCAGTATTACACCAACTTTGGGGGGAGATAGTAAAACGGACCAGAATCATTTCCTTCTCGAACCTGTCAGCATTGAAAACCTTCACAATAACCGTGGCACCAGAAATTTCTGGTGTCGGGTAGAAGGAAAAGGCTACTGGTCAGCATGTGGAGTTTCAGCGGAGCAGGAGTTTGATAAATATACAGACAGACAGGATGAAAGCACTCTGGAAGCAGGAATGATGTGGCAGAAGTTGACAAGAACTTCAAAAAAATATGATCTTCAGTCAGAAATCACATCCTTTGTTTCTATTGATGGCACAACAGAGATCCAGCTGATCAAGATTACAAATCTTTCGGAAGAAGAACAGGAAGTAACACCGATCGTTGCCATTCCGGTTTATGGAAGAAGCGCAGATAATATCCGCGACCACAGACATGTTACATCACTTCTTCACAGAATCGACACGAAAGAATGTGGCGTAGAAGTTACACCGGTATTATCCTTTGATGAGCGTGGACATCAGAAAAATGATACGACTTATTTTGTATATGGTTTTACAGCAGAAGGAAATGCCCCGAAGGAGTTTTATCCGACTGTTGAAAGCTTTATTGGAGAGGGAGGTTCTTTCCTGATTCCGGAAGCAGTACGTGTAGAAAAAACGGGATGTACCGCAGGCTGCCATCTGGAGGGGAAAGAGGCTGTTGGAGCATTCAGGTTTGAACGCAGAAAATTAAAAGCAAATGAATCAATAGAGTATGTTGTTCTTGCTGGAGCAACGGGAGAAAAGGCTTCCATTTCAAAAATCTGTACTTTATTTGGTACGAAGGAGCAAGCGGAAAACGAGCTTGCCAAAGTGAAAAAGTATTGGACAGAAAAAGTAAATGTAGAGTTTGAAACCGGTGATGAAGCTACAGACAATTATCTGAAGTGGATTTGCTTCCAGCCAATTTTAAGAAGAATTTATGGATGTTCCTTCCTTCCATATCACGATTATGGAAAAGGAGGAAGAGGCTGGAGAGATCTCTGGCAGGATTGCCTTGCACTTCTGATTATGGATCCTTCAAACGTCCGTCAGATGATCGTGGATAATTATGGCGGAGTAAGAATTGATGGAACAAATGCGACAATCATCGGAAATAAGCAGGGTGAGTTTATTGCAGACAGAAACAATATTACACGTGTCTGGATGGATCATGCATTCTGGCCATTTGTAACGACTCGTCTGTATCTGGATCAGACAGGAGATATGGAGGTTCTGTTTGAAAAGGTTCCGTATTTTAAAGATTTGCAGTCTATGAGAGGTACTGCACATGATAAGTTTTGGAACAGCGAATATGGACAGAAGCAGAAAACAGAAAGAGACCACATTTATTTCGGAACAGTTTTGGAGCATATTCTTTTACAGAATTTGTGTGCGTTCTATGATGTAGGAGAGCATAATGAAATGCGTCTTCATGGTGCCGACTGGAATGATGCACTGGACATGGCATGGGAGAAGGGTGAAAGTGTTGCATTTACCTGTGCTTATGCCGGAAATTTGAGAAATATTGCAAAAACACTCCGTCAGTTGGAAGAAATCAGTGGAAGCAGCAAGATTGAAATTGCACATGAGATGGAAGATCTTCTTGCAGGAAGCGTGGAACTGTATGAAGATGCAGCACGTAAGCAGGCACTCCTTGCAGGATACGCAAAGAAATGTGAACATAATATCAGTGGAGACACAATTGTTGTAAGATTGGATCAACTTGCGGCTAATCTTGAGGGAAAAGCAGACTGGATGATGAAAAACATCCGTGCCAACGAATGGGTGAAGGATGGAGAAGATGGCTGGTTTAATGGCTATTATGATAACCATGGCAGAAAAGTAGAAGGCGTTATGGATGAAAGCGTGAGAATGATGCTGACCGGACAAGTATTTGCCATTATGAGTGGAACGGCAACAGAAGATCAGGTGGAATCTATCTGCAGGAGTGCAGACAAGTATCTTTATGATCAGAAAGCCGGCGGATACCGTTTGAACACAAACTTCCATGAGGAAAAATTTGATCTTGGAAGAATGTTTGGATTTGCTTATGGTGAGAAAGAGAATGGAGCAGTGTTCTCACACATGGCTGTTATGTACTCAAATGCATTGTACCAGAGAGGATTTGCAAAAGAAGGAAATAAAGTACTTCAGGCACTTTTAGATGCAGCAATGGAATTTGATAACAGTAAGATGTATCCTGGACTTCCGGAATATTTTGATAATCAGGGAAGAGGTCTCTATGCATATCTGACAGGCGCTGCAAGCTGGTATATGCTTACCATGATCACAGAAATGTTTGGGGTGAAAGGAGATTGCGGTGACTTGAAGATCGCACCTGCACTTATGCCGGAACAGTATAATCAGGATGGAAAAGCAGTACTTAAGATGACATTTGCCGGAAGGAACTTTGAGATTATATTCTATAATAAAGAAAAGAAAGAATTTGATCAGTTGAAGATCCAGAAAGCAGCTTGCGATGGAAAAGCATTAGAAATAACAGCTGAAAGGTGTACAATACTTTCAAAGAGAGAGATTCAGATGCTTTCAGTGAAAGAGACACATAAGATTGAAATTGAATTAGTATAATCGACAGATTAAAAAAAGATAAAAATACTGTCAGAAAGAGAATTGCTTTCTGACAGTACTTTTTGTGGGAAAATCTGCGAATTCTTCTGTGAAGAAATCTGATTTTACCACATGCTTTTATAGTATTTGTCCCGGTACTTCTTTGGAGTGAGCCCGGTAAAGTTCTCGAATGTCTGGATGAAGTGACTCTGTGAAGAAAATGCAAGATAATTTGCGATATCTACAATTGATTTGTTTGAGTATCGCAGCAGATGAGTTGCTTTTTCTATTTTCTGTTCACGGATATAATCGCTGACAGAGACTCCCAGATTCTGCTTGAAAATGCGTGAAAGATAATTCGTGGAAAGTCCGGTGTGGTCAGCAAGAACCTGAATCGTGATTCTTTCTGTTATGTGACTGTAAATATAATCAACACATTGCATAACGGGTTTTGATAAAATGGAACTTTTTTTCTGAAGAATCATCTTACCTGTAAAATCCTTTGCCATCTCATGGTGAAGATCTGCAACCTGACGGATCGTTGTGCAGGAATCCATCTTCAGAATATAGAAGTCACTGAGCCTGTAAGCCTGCTCTGGTTCGAGCCCACCGTCGATACAATAACGGGTCAACATTGCAGTGGTGACAACAAAATGGTATTTTATATTAGTAAGCGCATTACGGGATAGAACACCCGTTCCTTCCAGGCGAATAAATTCATCTTCGGAACAGTTTTTAATGACTGCTTCCATGTCGCCGGAGCGTACAGCATCATAGAAAGAATATTCTACAGTTGGTGATCTGTGAAGAGTTTCTAATTCGCTGTTTTCGAGTTCTGTATTGTACCATTCATTAGATAAAGTCATAAAAAACCTCCTTTTTTATATTATGACACGAATTTGACATTTTGTTAAGATAAATAATATAATCGGAGGAAAAAAGATGGTATATTTAGTTCAACAACAAGAAAAGCATAGCAGAGTGCTTAGATAAAGGAGGATTTATAAATGAAAAAGAGAGTTGTTGCGATTCTTATGGCAACAGTAGTTGCTTTTGGATCACTTGCCGGATGTGGAAGCAAAGGGGGAAATGGCGGAGAGGCCAGTACAGAAGAAGGAAAGGTAATTAACATTTATTCTTGGAATGATGAGTTCCGTGAGAGACTGGAAGCTGTATATCCTGAAGTTGAGTCAACATCCAAAGATGGAACTGTTACAACATTGAAAGATGGAACAGAGATCCACTGGATCATCAATCCAAATCAGGATGGTGTTTATCAGCAGAAACTTGATGAGGCACTTATGAAACAGGCAGATGCTGATACAGATGATAAAGTAGATATCTTCCTGTCAGAGACAGACTATGTATACAAATATACAGATGCTGAAGCAGACGCTGCAATGCCACTGAAGGATCTTGGAATTGATCCAGATAAAGATCTTGCAGATCAGTACGACTTCACAAGAACAACAGCATCTGATGCAGACGGAGTTCAGAGAGGATCTACATGGCAGTGCTGTCCGGGAACAATGGTTTACCGTCGTGATATTGCAAAAGAGATATTCGGAACAGACGATCCGACTGCTGTAGGTGAAAAAGTAAAAGACTGGGCTACTATGAAACAGACAGCAGAAGAACTGAAGCAGAAAGGATATTATGCATTTGCTTCTTATGCTGATACATTCCGTCTCTATGGAAACAACATTTCTGATTCATGGGTAAAAGATGGAGACACAAAGGTTACAGTTGATCCAATGATCATGCAGTGGATTAATGATTCAAAAGAATGGCTGGATGCAGGTTACTTAAACCCGACAGTAAAAGGTCAGTGGAATGATGACTGGAACAAAGCAATGGGAAGTCAGTCCAAAGTATTTGCATTCCTCTTCCCGGCATGGGGTATTGATTTCACACTGAAACCGAACTGGGATGGAGAAGACGGCGTATGGGCAGTAACAAACCCACCGCAGGAATACAACTGGGGAGGATCTTACATCCATGTTGCAACAGGTACAGATAATTCGGAACATGCAAAAGACATTATCCTTGCTATGACAGCAAAAAAAGATAATCTGTTAAAGATCTCCCAGGATTACTCAGACTTTACGAGGGTGTAAAATAAAGTGTGTA